>NZ_JBJLSE010000093.1:0-15810 GCF_050871845.1 Kineococcus arenarius subsp. arenarius | reverse complement strand
CCCCCCCCCCCCCCCCCCCCCCCCCCCCCCCCCCCCCCCCCCCCCCCCCCCCCCCCCCCCCCCCCCCCCCCCCCCCCCCCCCCCCCCCCCCCCCCCCCCCCCCCCCCCCCCCCCCCCGGCCCCGGCGGCCGCGGGACTTGCCCGACCCACCGTTCGAGCCGTTGGAGGTGGGCGCGCCGGGTCCCGAGCCGTTGCCGGTGGCGCCGTTCGCCCCCCCGTCCGGGCCGCCGGGGGAGGCGTTCTCCGCGGAGGCCGCCTCCAGCTCCTCCAGCACGGCGGCCAGCCCCTGCCCGGTGCGCTTGCGCGTCATCTGCACCAGCCCGAGGGACGTCACCTCCGCGACCTGGTGCTTGGTGCGGTCGCGGCCCAGGCACTCCACCAGCCGGCGCAGCACGAGGTCGCGGTTGGACTCCAGGACCATGTCGATGAAGTCGATGACGATGATCCCGCCGATGTCGCGCAGCCGCAGCTGGCGGACGATCTCCTCGGCCGCCTCGAGGTTGTTGCGCGTCACCGTCTCCTCCAGCGTCCCGCCGGAGCCGGTGAACTTGCCGGTGTTGACGTCGATGACGTGCATCGCCTCGGTGGGGTCGATCACGAGCGAACCGCCCGAGGGCAGCCAGACCTTGCGCCCCAGCGCCTTCTGCAGCTGCTCGTCGACGCGGTGCGCGGCGAAGACGTCCTCGTCGGACTCCCACCGCTGGAGCCGGGGAGCCAGGTCCGGGGCGACGTCGCCGACGTAGCCGTGCACCGTCTCCCACGCCTCGGCCCCCGAGACGACGAGGCGGGAGAAGTCCTCGTTGAAGACGTCCCGCACGACGCGGACGGTGAGGTCCGGCTCGCCGTGCAGCAGGACGGGCGCGTTCTTGCTGGAGGCCTTGGCCTGGATCGCCTCCCAGGTGGCCTGCAACCGCTGCACGTCCGCGGCCAGCTCGTCCTCGGAGACCCCCTCGGCGGCCGTGCGGACGATGACGCCGGCCCCCTCCGGCACGACCTTCTTCAGGACCTTCTTCAGCCGGGAGCGCTCGGTGTCGGGCAGCTTGCGGGAGATGCCCGTCATGGAACCGCGCGGGACGTAGACCAGGTACCGGCCGGGCAGGGAGACCTGACTGGTCAGCCGGGCGCCCTTGTGCCCGACGGGGTCCTTGGTGACCTGCACCAGCACCGGGTCGCCGGACTTCAGCGCGGCCTCGATGCGCCGGGGCTGGCCCTCCAGCCCGGCGGCGTCCCAGTTGACCTCGCCGGCGTACAGGACGGCGTTGCGCCCCTTGCCGACGTCGACGAAGGCGGCCTCCATGCTCGGCAGCACGTTCTGCACGCGGCCGAGGTAGACGTTGCCGACCATCGTGGTCTGGGCCTTCAGGGCGCCGTAGTGCTCGACGAGGATGCCGTCCTCGAGCACGCCGATCTGCGTGACGCCGTCCTTCTCCCGCACGACCATGACGCGCTCGACGCTCTCGCGGCGCGCCAGGAACTCGGCCTCGGTGAGGATGGCGCGCTTGCGGCCCTGCTCCCGGCCCTCCCGGCGGCGCTGCTTCTTGGCCTCCAGGCGGGTGGAGCCCTTCAGAGCGGTGATCTCGTCCTCGCCGGTGCCCCCACCGGTGCTCCCGCCGCGGCCCCGCCGCGGCTCGCGCACCCGCACGACGGTGTTCGGCGGGTCGTCGGGCGAGGGCTCGTCGCCCTCGGCGCCCCCGCCGCGGCGGCGACGGCGACGGCGGCGGCGCGAGGAACCGGACGCCTCGTCCGCCTCGGCGCCCTCGTCCCCGTCGGCGTCGTCGCCCTCGTCGCCGGCGTCGGGGTCGTCCGACCCCGCTCCGGGAGCAGCCGCGTCGGGGCCCGCACCCCCGGTCCGGTCGTCGTCGTCCTCGTCGCCCCGGTCCTCGTCGTCGGTGCGCTCGGCGTCCTCGCGGGTGCGACCGCGCCGGCCCCGGCCGCCGCGGCGGCGACGGCGGCGGCTGCCGGCGTCCTCGTCGTCGTCCTCGTCGGCGCCCGCCCTCGAGGCGGTGTCCTCGTCGTCGCCCCCGGCGGGCCGCAGCGGCCCGTCCTCGACGTCGACGTCCTCGCCGGCCGTGGTCAGCGCGTCCAGGAGGTCCTCGGGGTCGCGCACGGCGTCCTCACCGGGCTCCTGCGCGGAGCGCTCCACCGCGGGCCGCGGCGGGCCCGCCGGCGCGGAGGCGCGGCGGCTGCGACGGGGCGCCTCCTCGACGGCGGGGGCCTGGAAGAAGACGGCGGTGGCGCGTGCGGCGGCCTCGGCGGCGCGCTCGGCGGCGGTGCGCTCGCGGCGGCCGGCGAGCCCCGCGGCGCGCAGCAGGACCGGGTCGTCCATGACGTCCTGCGGGTCGTCCGCCGGGGTCGGCGCGGGCTGCTCGACGGCCGGCTCCTCGGCGACCGGCGCCTCGGCGACCGGTTCGGCGGGCGCCTGGACGGGCTCGTCCTCGACGGGGCGGTCCTGCGCCGCAGCCACCTCGGCCGGCTCGGCGGTGACCGTCGCACGGGACCGGGAGGCGCGCCGGCGCCGCACGGGTGCGGGTGCCTCGGCAGCGGGCTCGGCGACCGGCTCCAGAGAGGGCTCGGCGACCGGCTCCGGGGAGGGCGCGGCTGGCACGGCCTGCTCGACGGCACCGCCGGCCACCTCGCCGGCGGGCCGCTCCGCGGCCGCCTCCTCGGCGGGTGCGGGGGTGCTGGTCCGGCGCGTGGCCCGGCGGGCGCGGCGCCGCGGTGCCGGGGCCGGCTCCTCCGCGGGCTCGCCCACCTCGACGGCGGCATCAGCGGGGGCCTGGGCGGCGGGGGCCTCAGCAGCGGGGGCGGCGGGCACGGTCTGCTCGACGGTCCCGCCGGCCACCTCGCCGACGGGCTGCTCGGGGCTCGCCGCCGCGGGCGGCTCGTCGGCGGCGGCCGCGGGCTCGGGCGCCTCGACGCGCACCGGTGGCCCCGCGGGGCGGCTGGCGGCTCGGCGCCGGCGCGGGCGGGTGGTGCCGCTCCCCGACGCTGCCGCTGCGTTCTGGTCGTTCTCTTCAGGTGTGGTCGTCACGGGTGCTCCCGTCGCCCTCCGACGACCACTCCACCGGTGAACCCGTGGCCGCCGGGAGGCGTCCTCGAAGGGATCGCCGGGTGGGGTGACCCGCACCCGGCGGAAGTCCTCGGTGCACGGGCGGGGTTCGCACGCGGTGGGCGGCGCTCCGCTCGTGCCGCCGCCCGCCCTCCGACCGGATCGGGGACCGGGGCGCCTGCGAGGCCCTTCCACTGGACCGCGGCGCTGCCCGGCCGCCACGCTCCGGGCGGCGGTCTGGTCGGCGGGTCGGTCGCCCGGTGTGGGGAACGCCCGACCGTCCGCAGTCTCTCACAAGCGCGCGCACCTGCCGCTGTGGACGGCGTCGTCCACAGCGGCGGGCGGCCCGCGGGCCGGAGCCGGTGGCGCCCCGGGTCAGGGCCGCAGCGCGGCGGGCAGCAGGTCGGCGTGCGCGGCGAGGAGCTCATCGGTCATGTCGCGGACCTGCTCCAGGGTCAGCAGGGCCGCCGTCAGCGGGTCCAGCGCGACGGCGTGGAAGACGTGCTCGCGCGAGCCGGTGAGCGCGGCCCGCACCGCCAGGGTCTGGACGTTGACGTTGGTGCGGTTCAGGGCCGCCAGCTGCGGGGGCAGCTCCCCCACGGCGGTGGGCTGCACGCCGTTGGCGTCGACCAGGCAGGGCACCTCCACGCAGGCCTCGCCGGGCAGGTTGGCGATGACGCCGGTGGCGTTGGGCACGTTGCCGTACACGACGGAGGGGACGCCCGTGACCACGGAGTTCACGATCGAGGCGCCGTACTCCACGCTGGGGGTGAGCTCCTCCTGCAGCCGGGCCAGCTGTGCGTCGATGTCGCCCCGGTCGTCGTGGGCGGCGCAGATCTCGTAGTAGTCCCAGCGCTGCGGGACGTACCGCTCGACCGTGGCGGGGTCCTTGCGGAAGTAGGGCAGGTACTCCGAGGCGTGGTGGCTGGACTCGGTCTCGAAGTAGCCGAAGGCGTTCATCAAGGTGGTGCGGACCTGCTCGTTGCCGCCCTCGTAGACGCTGGCCGCCGCGGCGGCGCCGCTGTGGTCGCCGTGGTCGCCGGCCAGCTCACCGGCCGCGCGCCCGACGACGTGCCGCTCGGTCATGACCTCGCGCAGCCGGGGGTACAGGTCCTCCCCGCCGCGCCGGCGGAAGCGCAGGATCCACGCCTGGTGGTTGATGCCGGCCGAGAGGTAGTCGACCTCCTCGTACGGGACGCCGAGGGTGCGGGCGAGCATGCGGGTGGTGCCCTGCACGCTGTGGCACAGCCCCACGGTCCGCAGCCCCCTGGCGTTGAGGAAGGCCGTGGCCATGGCCATCGGGTTGGCGTAGTTGATGAACACCGCGTCGGGGCAGACCTCGAGCGCGTCGGCGGCGATGGCCTCGTACGCGGGGACCGAGCGCAGGAAGCGGAAGACGCCCCCGGGGCCGACGGTGTCGCCGACGGTCTGGTCCACGCCGTAGCGGCGGGGGATCTCCACGTCGTGCCGGTAGGAGGCCACTCCCCCGACCTGGAAGGTGATGACGACGAAGTCGGCGCCGTCCAGGGCGCTGCGGCGGTCGGTGGTCTCGACGACCTGCGCGTCGAAGCCGTGGTGGGCGATGAGCTTGCGCGCGGCCTCGGCCACCGGTGCGAGCTTGCCCGGGTCGACGTCCATGAGGCAGAGCTGCGCCGAGCGCAGCGCCGGGAAGCTGAGGACGTCGCCGATCAGGCGGAACGGGAAGACGTACCCGCCGGCGCCGATGATGGTGATCTTGGGCGGGCGCACCGGGCTCGTCGTCGGGCTCATGACCTCGACGCTAGGCGGCCACCGGCGCCGCGGGCCTCCGGCGAGCCACCGGGAGCTTCCAGGATCCTCAGCACCTAGTCTGACCGGTGTGCCGCGGGGTGCGAGGGTCGAGGAGTCCGCGCTGTGGGTGCACCGCGGGCCGGCGCCCCCTATGCGCGAGTTCCACCGGCACGACGACGTGGAGGTCAACGTCGTGCTCGAGGGACGGCTGGAGTACCTGTCCGGCGGGCGGCGCACGGTCGTCGAGGCGGGCAGCACGGCGCTGTTCTGGGCCGCGGCGCCGCACCGCCTGCTGGAGCAGGACCCGTTGCACCGCAGCGACGTGGCGTGGCTCCACGTGCCGCTGTCGACGGTGCTGAGCTGGTCGCTGCCGGAGGCGTTCACCACCGAGGTGCTCGCCCAGCGCACCCTGGTGGTGCCCACCGAGCGGGTCGGTGCGCACGTGCCGGGGCTGTTCGGCACCTGGGAGCAGGACCTGGCGGCACCCGGCGGGACGGCCTCCACGGCGCTGCTGCTGGAGGTGCACGCCCTCGTGCTGAGGATCGTGGCAGCAGCGGGTGGTGCCGCGGGGGCGGGGACCGGCGCGCCGCCGCGGGCGGACCTGCGCCCGGTCGCCCGGATGGCGAGCTGGATCGCCGAGCACTTCCGGGAGCCGGTGTCCGCCTCGGACGCGGCCCGGGCCGCGAACCTGAACCCGAACTACGCCACCACCCTGTTCCGCCGCGCGGTGGGGCTCTCCCTGGGCGAGCAGCTGACGCGGCACCGGGTGGCGGAGGCGCAGCGGCTGCTGGTGACGACCTCGATGACGACGGCGGCGGTCGCGCACGCGGCCGGCTTCGGTTCGCAGAGCAGCCTGTACGCCTGCTTCACCCGCGCGTGCGGGTGCTCCCCCGGGGCCTACCGCGCCAGGCGGACGGCCCCGGGGGACGGCCTCACTCGAACAGGGCGTTGAGCTGCTCGTTCATGGGCGTCAGCGCGTCGGGTTCCGCGTTGAAGGCCATGACGTTCTCCATCACCGAACTGGTGATGCTCTGGACCTCGGCGGCCTTCAGGACGGCCGGGTAGGGGAACGTCGTGCCGGCGTCGATCTGGTCGGTGAAGGCGCTGATGTCGAACCCGGTGCGCCCGAGGGCCTCCTTGGCGGTGTCGACGGTGCTGGCGACCGCCGGCATGACGACCCCCGCCTCGGCCACGACGGACTGGCACTGGACCGACCCCAGGTAGGAGGCCCACTCCCAGGCCGCCCCCTTGACCTGCGAGGAGGTGGAGATGGAGTCGGCCAGGGAGTTCTGCATGGCGGCGCGGTGCCCCTCCGGACCGATCGGGGTGGGCGCCAGGGCCAGGTCGACGCCCTCCAGCGCGCCGAAGTTGGCGGTCTGCCACGACCCCTCGGTGACCATCGCGTACCGGCCGGCCTGCACCTGCTGGTCGGGCGCACCGCCCTCGGTGAAGGCCAGCGGAGGCATGTACCCCTTCTCGATGAGGCCGCGCCACCACGCGTAGGTCTGCTGGAACCGCGGGTCGTCGTAGTGGAACTCGGTGCCCCACGCCTCGGCGTCCATGTACCACCAGCCGGTGGTCATGGCCAGGTAGGACCACTCCACCTGCCCGAAGGGAGCGCCCGCGCTGCCCAGGCCCAGCCCGTAGGTGCGCACGTTCCCCTTGTCGAAGCCGGGTTCGTCGCCGCGCACGCCGTTCTCGTCGACGGTGAGGTGCGCGATGACGTCCTCGTAGGTGCCGCCGTCCTCGGGGTTCCAGGTGAGGTTCTCCATCTGCTCGCGGGTGACGCCCGCCTCCTCGGTCATCCCCTCGTTGTAGAAGATGCCGATGGTGTCGAAGTCCTTCGGCAGCCCGTAACGCTTCCCGTCGGGGCCGACCCACAGCTCGGTGGTGCCGGTCACGTACTTCGACAGGTCGATGCGGTCCTCGGCCACGTGCTCGTCGATGGGGACGATCAGCCCGCGCTCGGCGAACTCGCCGTACCGGGAGGTGTGGTTGGCGAAGACGTCCGGGGCGGAGTTGGCGACGAAGCCGGTGAACAGCTTGTTCCAGTAGTCGTCCCACCCGAACTGCTCGATCTGGATGTCGATGTCGGGGTGCTGCACCTCGAAGTCGTCGGCGCACTGCTGGTACGCGGGCAGCTGCGCGGACTCCCAAAGCCAGTAGGTGACGGTCCCGGTGTCGGCGTCGGCGCCGGGGTCGACGCCGTAGGAGCCGCAGGCGGTCAGCAGCAGCGCGGCGCCGGCGGCGGCGACGGCGCGGCGGGCGCGGGAACGGCGGGGGGCGGGGTGCATCACGGGCTGCCTCACTTGATGCCGGAGAAGCCGATGGAGTTGACGACCTTCCGGCTGAAGATCGCGAACAGGACGATGATCGGCAGGGCGGCGAGCAGCGTGGCGGCCATCAGCCCCGCCCAGTCGGGCGATCCCTGCGGGGTCTGGGCGCGGAAGACGCCCAGGCCGACGGTGAGCACGCGGACGTCGGGGTCGCTGGCGACGAGCAGCGGCCAGAAGTACTCGCCCCACGCCTGGATGTACTGCAGGATCGTCAGGGTCACCAGCGGTCCGGACGCCATGGGCAGGATCACGGTGAAGAACCTGCGCACGGCACCGGCGCCGTCGAGCCGCGCCGCCTCCTCCACCTCGTGCGGGATGCCGAGGAAGAACTGCCGCAGGAAGAAGACGGCGAAGGGCGTCATGAAGAAGAACGGCAGGACGATCGCGGCGTAGGTGTTGAGGATGCCCAGGTCGCGCATCAGCAGGAAGTTCGGCAGCTGCGTGAAGATCGGCGGGACCATCAGGGCGGTGAGGAAGACGAAGAAGACCGTGTCCCGGCCGGGCCAGCGCAGCCGGGAGAAGGCGTACGCCGCCAGCGCGCCGAAGAACACCTGCCCCGCGGTGATCAGGGTGGCCACCACCACGGAGTTCAGCAGGTAGCGGCCGATGTTCACCGAGGCGCCGGAGCCGGCCTGGGCCTGGGCCTCCTCGGTGCTCGCCAGCCCGAGGACCCGCTCGAAGGCACCGAGGGTCGGCTCGACGGGCAGCAGGCTCGACGGCTGGGTGGCGAGGTACGCACCGTTGGAGAACGCGGTGCGCAGCATCCAGTAGAACGGGAAGAGGGTCACGAGCACGATGAGGACCAGGGCGGTCCAGGCCAGGACCCGCCCGGCTCCGGGCCGGGCCCGGCGCGCTCTGCCGGTCCGCGAGGCCGCGGCGGCCTCGTCGAACGTCGTCACTGCGGTGGCCACGTCGCCTCCTGGGGATCGTTCGCTTCGGGTCGCGCTCAGGCGACGTCGGACTCGTTCGCCCGCATCAGCCGCAACTGGACGAAGGCGACGGCCGCGAGGATGAGGAACAGGACGACCGAGACGGCCGACGCGTACCCGAACTGGTAGCGCTGGAAGGCCAGGTCGAAGATGTAGTACTGGATGACCTTGGTCGCGTCGGCCGGGCCGCCGGCGGTGGTGACGGCGACGGTGTCGAACGCCTGGAACGAGCCGACGACCGTGATGACGAGCACCAGGGCGAGGATCGGCCGCAGCAGGGGCAGCGTGATGCGCCAGAACATCTTCCACTCCGAGGCGCCGTCCACCCGGCCGGCCTCGTACACGTGGTCGGGGATCATCAGCAGGCCGGCGAAGATGAGCAGCGCCGTGTACCCGAGGTGCCGCCAGGTGTTGACCAGCGCGATCGTGGGGATCGCCCAGTCCTGGCTGCCGAAGAAGGGGATCGCGTCGACGCCGATCCAGCCGAGGAACTGGTTGGTGATCCCGATCTGGGCGTCCAGCATCCAGTAGAAGACCAGGGCGACGACGACGTTGGAGATGAGGTACGGCAGCACGATGACGCTGCGCACGAGGACCGATCGGGTCAGCCGGTGCAGCAGCACGGCCAGCAGCAGCGCCAGGACGGTCTGCGTGCCGATGTTGATGACGACGTACTGCACCGTGACCTTCATCGCGTTCCAGAACGTGGGGTCGTCCAGGAGCGCGGCGTAGTTGTCCAGACCCACCCAGGTGGGGCGGTTGAAGACGTCGAAGTCGGTGAAGCTGTAGTAGAAGCCCCGCAGGGTGGGCCAGAAGTAGAAGACGCTGAACCCCAGCAGCGCCGGCAGGACGAACGCCAGGGCCGTGAGGCGTTCCCGCTGGGTCCCCCTGCTGTCCGGGCGGTAGCCGTGGACCTGCAGGCTGAGGCGGTCCGAGCTGCGGGTGCGAGCGGCTCTGCTCGTGAGCGCCATGGCGTCAGACCTTCCGGGTTCGCAGGAGGAGGAGCTGCTGCGGCTGCAGCAGGCAGGTCGTGACGCCCACGGCGGCCAGCGCCCGGCCGGTCATCCGGACGCCACCCGCCGCGGTCCACGGGAGGGAGTCGCCGCCCTGCACGGCCGGGGTGTCGCCCGGCGGCTGCGGCGCGACGTGGTACGTCGCGTCGGGGTCGAGGCCCGGCAGGCGGACCCGCCCGGGCACGCTGGTGTCGGGGGTGCTCAGCTGCACCACCGCGAACAGGCCGTCGCCCCCGTCGGCGGCCACGACGCCGTGCACGGCGCTCGACTCGTCGTGCGGGTCGGCGCGCACGACGGTCCCGGTGTGCAGCAGGGGCCGCAGTTCCTTGTACAGGGCGACCCACCGGGTGAGTTCCGCGCGTTCGGCGGGGTCCATGCGGGTCAGGTCGGTCTCGATGCCGAAGGACGCGAACAGCGCGGTGCCGGCGCGAAAGGACAGGTCGCTGCTGCGGTGGGTGGTGTGGGACGGGGAGGCGCCCACGTGCGAGCCGATGAGCTCAGGGGGTAGCAGCTGCGTGGTCCACCGCTGGATCTGCTGGCGCTCCAGCGGGTCGATGCAGTCGCTGCCCCACACCCGGTCGGTGTGCTCCAGCACCTCCAGGTCCACGCGCAGGCCGCCGGAGGAGCACGACTCGATCTCCACGCCGGGGTGCCGGGCGCGCAGCTCGTCCATGAGCCGGTAGGCCGCCAGGGTCTGCGCGTGCACGCCGGGCCGCCGGCCGGGACCGGAACCGGCCTCGAGCAGGTCGCGGTTGTGGTCCCACTTCAGGTAGGCGATGTCGTTCTCGGTGAGCAGGGCGTCCAGGCGCTGGAGCAGGTACGCGTACGCGTCCGGGTTCCCCAGGTCGAGCACCTGCTGCTGGCGCGAGGAGGGGGGCAGCACGTCCTCGGCGGGGCGCAGGATCCAGTCGGGGTGCGCCCGGGCCAGGTCCGAGTCGGGGTTGACCATCTCGGGTTCCACCCACAGCCCGAACTGCATGCCGAGGCCGGTGACGACGTCGATGAGCGGGGTGAGCCCGTCGGGCCAGACGTCCTCGTCGACGTACCAGTCGCCCAGGCCGGCGGTGTCGTCGCGGCGGTGTCGGAACCAGCCGTCGTCGAGCACGTAGCGCTCGGCGCCGACCTCGGCGGCGGCGCGGGCCAGTTCGGTGAGCCGGCCGAGGTCGTGGTCGAAGTACACGGCCTCCCACGTGTTCACGATGACCGGGCGCGGGTTCGCGGGGTGGTGCTGCCGCGAGCGCAGGTGGGTGTGGAACCGGGCGGCAATCCCGTCCAGGCCGTGCTCGGAGTGCGCCGCGTACACCCACGGGGAGCTGTACCCCTCCCCCCGGGCCAGGCGCACCTCGCCCGGCAGCAGCAGTTCGCCGCCGGACAGGACGGCGGTGCCGGTGTGCTGGCGCTCGGCGAGGGCGCGGTGGTTGCCGCTGAAGGCGACGTGCTGGGCCCACACCTCCCCGGTGCGGAACCCGAAGCCGGCGGTGCCGGCCGCCAGGACGAGCGGGGCGTCGGGGCCGGTGCGCCCGCGCCGGTTCTCGCGGGTGTGGGCGCCGACGACGAGGGGCAGCCGCTGCGGCACCCGTTCCTTGCCCCAGCGGCCCGCCATGTCGAGCAGCTCGGTGGCCACGGGCGGCAGCGGCAGCGCCGGGGCGAGGGCGCCGACCTCGTAACCGTCCGCCCCGGTGTTCGTCAGGTGCGCGCGGTGGCGCAGCAGCCCGGAGGGCAGCAGTTCCAGTTCCAGGTGCAGCTCCAGCGCGGCGGCGGTGTCGGCGGCGCGCACGTCCACGCGCCCGCCGCCCGGCCCGGCGCCGGTGACCTCGACCGCGGTGGGGGCGAAGCGGGTGGCCCAGGCGGTGCCGTCGCGGTGCCCGGCCAGGCCGGGGGTGCCGCTCCAGCCCTGGGCCTGCTCGGGCAGCAGGGCGAGGGGCCGTTCGACGTCGACGGCGTTGTTGGCCCGGGCGGGGGCGCCGGCGACGGCGAGGTCGCCCAGCGCGGCGGCATCGAGCTCGCCGAGGTCGGCGCCCCAGTGCACGAGGGAGGGGAGCTGGTCTGCGTGGGTGCGCAGGACGACGCTGACGCCGGCCGCCCGCAGGTGCACCACCTCCCCGGGGACCGCGGCCCGGGCGGGGGTGGGCGTCTCGCGCTGGAGCAGGGTCACGGCGTCTCCGGGATCACGTCGTCGTGGTCAGGATCGTGCTGCCGCCGATTTCTACGGCAGAACTCCCAGCACCGTCAAGAGGTCTCCTGCTTCCCCGCAGGCGCGGAGATCAGGCTGTTCGGGTAGTGCCGGACTTCCGCGGCGGAAGTCGACTACGGTTCTCCCACGCAGCGCCGAGACCGGCGCCCGACCCCGGAGGAGCCGGATGACCCTCGCGAGCCCGGCGCGACCCGGCACCGCCTGGACCCCGCTGACCGGCCCCGCGCACGACATCGCCCTGGAGGTGCTGCTCGACGGGCCGCTGCCGCGCAGCGAGCTGGCCCGCCGGCTGGACCTGTCCGCCGGCAGCCTGACGCGGCTGTCCCGCCCCCTGCTGGACTCCGGCCTGCTGGTGGAGACGGCGGGCGCGTACGACCCCGTGTCCGGGCGCCCCACGCGACCGCTGGACGTGGAGGAGGGCACCCACTGCTTCGTGGGCGTCAAGCTGACCGCGGACACCGCCTACGCCGTGCTGACCACGCTGCGCGCGAACGTCCTCGCCGAGCTCGAGACGCCCCTGCCGGACCCCTCCCCCGCCGGGTGCACCGCCGCCGTCGGCGACCTCGTCCGGGCCCTGACCGCACGCGCCGACGCACCGGTGCGCGCTGTCGGCGTGAGCCTGGGCGGGCGGGTCTCACCGGACGGGGAGGTCCTCTCGGCCCGCTACCTGGGCTGGGAGGGCGTTCCGTTCGGCCGTCTGCTGGAGGGTGAACTGGGCCTGCCGGTCGTGGTGGACAACGACGTGCTCTCGCTGACGCGGGCCGAGCAGTGGTTCGGCACGGCCCGCCGCTGCGGGCACTTCGCCCTCCTCGTCGTGGGGACCGGAGTGGGGTACGGCCTGGTCGTGCACGAGCAGGTGCTGGACCGCCCGGACGCCGGCGTCGGGTTGCTGGGGCACTTCCCCCTGGACCCCGCGGGGCCCCTGTGCCCGGACGGGCACACCGGCTGCGCGGAGGCGATGCTCACGCGGGGGGCGGTGGAGGCGCGGGCGAGCGCGGCGCTGCGGCGCCTGGTGGGTTTCGAGGAGGTGCTGGACCTGGCGGCGGCGGGCGACGTGCTGGCGCGGCGGGTCGTCGACGACTCCGCCCGCGCGCTGGGCGTCCTGGTGGCCGCGATCGGCAACCTCACGATGCCCGAGAAGGTGCTCGTCTCCGGGGAGAACGCCCGGCTGGCCGAGGTGGGTGCCGCGGCGCTGCGGGAGGGGATCCGGGCGCACCGCAGCCCGCACGCCTCCGAGCTGGACGTGGACGTGCAGCACACGGGTTTCCCGGAGTGGGCACGGGGAGCCGCGGTCACCGCGATCCGCACGTTCGTGCTGGGGCACCGCCGCTGAGGGCGCCGCCGTCAGCGGCGGCGCGCCAGCAGGTGCCAGAACCGCGCCGTCCGCCGGAACTCCTCGCGCCGGCTGAGCTCGACCTCCAGCTCCTCCAGGTCCGCGACGGAGCGCTCGTCGGCCCGGTGGGCGTCCTCCAGCAGCGTGGTGACCGTCAGCACCCCGGCGCGCCCGACGACCTCGCACCCGGCGGCTCCCACGGCCTCCTCGACGACGGCGGGGTCCAGGCGCAGCACGGAACGGCCGGTGGCCGGGTCCTCCCCGCGCTCGGCGTCCAGCACCACCCACGCCTGCGCCGGCCCGTCGCGCAGCGCGGCGGCCAGGACGTCGGCGGCCGGGTTCGGCGCCATGAGGGAGAGCAGGCCACCGGGGCGCAGGGAGGACGCCAGGGTCGCCACGTCGTCCGCGACCTGTTGCGCACCGCCCCGGTGCTGCAGCACGTCGTGGCACAGCACGACGTCGAAGGACCCCGAACCCCCCGCGCGGTGCCGGGTCAGCGCCGCCAGGGCGGTGAGGTCCTCCAGGTCCGCGGCCACGGTGCGCACGCGGTCGGCGACACCCGCGGCGGTGGCCGCGGCGCGGGCCGCGCCCAGCACGTCCGGTGAGGCGTCCAGGACCGTCACCTCGTGGCCGGCGAGCGCGAGCTGCAGCGCGTCGCGGCCGTCCCCGCCGCCGGCGTCCAGCACGCGCAGCGGCGCCGGGCCCAGCTGCGCGCACCGCTCGCGCAGCAGCACCGCCAGCACCCGGTAGCGCAGACGCCCCCACGGGGACTCCTGCCAGGTGGCCCAGGCGGCGGCCTCGCGGCGCGCCTGCTCGGACCCCGCTGCGCCGTCCGCGGCGGGCGTGGTGGTGCTCATGCCGTGCCTCCCCATCGGTCCTGGCGTGAGCACCCTCCACGCGGGGGTTGCTGCGGCGTCGTCGAGCCAGGTCTCTCGGCCGCTCTGGATGGTCCGAGCAGAGTACGGCACGGATACGCTGACCGCCCGACCCACGACCCCGGAGGACCCGCGCCCATGAGCACCGCCCCCCTCGCCGCCGGCGACGAGCTCGTCTTCCCCCCGCCCGCGGGGTTCGCCGCGCAGGCCAACGTGGGCGCGGAGGAGTACGAGCGCGCCGCGGCGGACCCGGAGGCGTTCTGGGCCGAGCAGGCCGGCCGGTTGCAGTGGGACGAGCCCTGGCACACCGTGTTCGACGGCTCGACGCTGCCCACGGCGCAGTGGTTCGTCGGCGGCAAGCTCAACGTGGCCGTGAACTGCGTGGACCGGCACGTGGCCGCCGGGCGCGGGGAGAAGGTGGCCCTGCACTGGGAGGGCGAGCCCGGCGACTCGCGCACCATCACCTACGCGCAGCTGCAGGACGAGGTGTGCCGCACGGCGAACGCGCTGCAGGAACTCGGCGTGGGGCACGGCGACCGGGTGGTGCTCTACCTGCCGGTGCTGCCCGAGACGATCGTGACGACGATGGCGTGCGCGCGCATCGGCGCGGTCGTCAGCCTGGTGTTCGGGGGTTTCTCCGCCGAGGCGCTGCGCTTCCGGGTGGAGGACACCGGCGCGAAGCTGCTGGTGTGCACGGACGGGCAGTTCCGCCGCGGGAAGGCGGTGGCCGTCAAGGGTGCCGCCGACGCCGCTGTCGAGGGCCTGGAGCACGTCGAGCACGTGCTGGTGCTGCGCCGCACCGGGGACCTGACGCCGGACGTGCCGTGGACGCCGGGGCGCGACGTGTGGTGGCACGACGTCGTGGACCGGCAGAGCACCGAGCACGCCGCCCCGAGCTTCGACAGCGAGAACCCGCTGTTCATCATCTACACCTCGGGCACCACGGGGAAGCCGAAGGGCCTGGTGCACACCAGCGGCGGGTACCTCACCCACACGTCCTGGTCGCACTGGGCGGTGTTCGACGTCAAGGACGACGACGTCTACTGGTGCCAGGCGGACCTGGCGTGGGTGACGGCGCACAGCTACGAGATGTACGGGCCGCTGTCCAACGGCACCACCCAGGTCATCTACGAGGGTTCACCGCTGACCCCGCACCCCGGCCGGCACTTCGAGGTCATCGAGAAGTACGGCGTGACGACCTACTACACGGCGCCGACCCTGGTGCGGACGTTCATGAAGCACGGACCGGAACTGCCCGCGCGCTTCGACCTGTCCTCGCTGCGGCTGCTGGGCTCGGTGGGCGAGGCGATCAACCCCGAGGCGTGGCTGTGGCTGCACCGCGAGGTCGGCGGCGGTCGCTGCCCGATCGTGGACACCTGGTGGCAGTCGGAGACCGGCGCCGCGGTCGTCGCTCCCCTGCCGGGCGTGACGCCGCTGAAGCCCGGTTCGGGCACGGTGCCGCTGCCGGGGCTGGCCGCGGCCGTCGTCGACGACGCCGGCCGCGAGACGGCGCCCGGCGAGACGGGGGTGCTCGTCATCACCCGCCCCTGGCCGGGCATGGCCCGCACGGTGTGGCGCGACCACGCCCGGTTCGTGAAGTCCTACTGGGAGCCGTACGCCGCGCAGGGCTGGTACCTCGCGGGCGACTCGGCGACCAGGGACGCCGACGGCTACATCTGGATCGGCGGGCGCATCGACGACGTCCTCAACGTCTCCGGGCACCGGCTCTCCAGCATCGAGCTGGAGTCGGCGCTCGTGTCGCACCCGCGGGTGGCCGAGGCCGCTGTCGTGGGGGCGCCGGACGACACCACCGGTCAGCGGATCGTCGCGTTCGTCATCACCCGCGGCGCCGCACCGGCCGACGACCCGGGCGACGCCCGCCTGGGCGAGCAGCTGCGCGCGCACGTCGCCGAGCGCGTCGGGGCGGTCGCCAAGCCCCGCGACGTCGTGGTGGTCACCGACCTGCCGAAGACCCGTTCGGGGAAGATCATGCGCCGGCTGATGGCGGACCTGACCGCCGGGCGCGGCGGCGGGGACGTCACGTCCCTGCAGGACGAGACGGCCCTGGCCGCCGTGGAGGCCGCCTGGGCGGCCTACGCCGCCTCCCGCCTCGCCCGCTGACCCTTCCCCCTCTCCTCCCTTCCCCAGGCGGAAACCATGGTTTCCGCCCTCCGCGCGGGGCTGCCCGGGGCGGTAACCATGGTTTCCGCCCCGTCGGGGTGGGTGCGAGTGGGCGTCAGGAGTTCTGCAGACCCCCCTTTACGTCGTAGGTTGCGGGGGTGACGAACCCGGAGTCCGGACCCAGCAGGAA
>NZ_JBJLSE010000092.1:0-15945 GCF_050871845.1 Kineococcus arenarius subsp. arenarius | reverse complement strand
GGGGGGGGGGGGGGGGGGGGGGGGGGGGGGGGGGGGGGGGGGGGGGGGGGGGGGGGGGGGGGGGGGGGGGGGGGGGGGGGGGGGGGGGGCCGGCGCCGGCGCCGGCGACGACGCGCAGCTCCACCAGCCCGGCCGGTTCTGCCGGCACGCACCCGCTCGCGTCGTGCAGGCTGACGACCGCCCCCTCGCGCAGCGGGCTCTCCCCCAGCGGCGTGCCGTGGTCGAGTTCCGCGCCGTCGACGAAGACCCGAGCCCCCGCCTGCCCGAACGCGGGCGTGAGCTCGCCGACGTGGACCCGCGGGTCGGCCTCGACGACGACGTCGCGCCGCTCGCCGCTGCAGGGGTCGACGACGGTGACGGCCAGGCGCACGGGACCTCCTTCACGGGTCGCGGGAGCGTCGAGCTCCAGGGTGATCGGGTGGTGCGGTCAACGCCGCCCAAAGGCGGTGCACCCGGCAGGACGCGGGCTCGGCAGCTCCCGGGAACGCCGGTTCAGCGGCCGAGCTGCGCGGCGAGCTGGGTGTCGGTGTCCTCGAGGGCCTGCGCCGCGGTGTTCAGGTAGGTCGACATCCCGATCAGACCGTCCAGGACGTGGGTGATGCCGGTGTTGAACTCGTCGTAGGAGTCCTTGAAGGCGACCGAGGACCTGTCGGTCACGTACCCGGCCGAGACGAGGCTGTCGACGAGAGCCTTCAGGCGGGCGAGCTTGTCGGCGATCTCCTGCCTGCCGTTCTCCAGGTCGGCGGAGGCGGTGCGCATGTCGTCGTAGGTGACGTTCAGGTTCGCCACGGTGGGCTCCTTCTGAGAGGGGTTCTTCTCCGGCCCCGGACCGGCGGTCCCGGGAGTTCCAGTGGAACACCCGGGACGGTGTTCCGGTGCGGTGTCCACAGGCCCGTCCGGGCGGTTCCGTCGCCGTGCTCACAGGGCTGCGCGCAGCGCGGCCAACCAGGAGCCGTACTCCTCCGGCGGCAGCCGGCGTGCGGTGCCGCGCAGGCCGAGGACACCGAGGTCGAGGGTTCCCTCGTCGTCGACGCAGAACCGCCACGACGCCTCCGGCACGTCACCCACGCAGAACACGGCGACGGGGGTGCGCCCACCGGTGGTGAGCCGGGACAGCCGCTGCACCTGCTCCGGTGCAGGGCGCCCGGAGACCGCGACGACCGTCGGCCGCGGGCGCCCGGCGTCGCGGGCGAGCCGACCGGCCAGCAGGTCCCCCGGACGGGCAGGGGTCCCGTGCCGTTCCTCCAGCCGGTCCAGCAGCGGGTCCAGCGCGACGTGCGCGGTGAGGTTCCCCGGCGCCAGCGCGGACAGTTCGTCCCCGAAACCCACGAGGTGGACGTCCACGCCGTCGGACCACGAGTTCGTCGCCAGCTCCACGGCCATCGAGGTGACGACGTCCCGCGCCGCGTCCGGCCGCCCGCCGACCGCGACGAGACCCGGGGCGCTCTCCAGGTCGACGAGGACCTCGTGCTCGCCGCTGCCGGCGACGTCCACGAGGGCCGGGTACGGAGCGGCGGAGGCCTCGCCGGCGGGGAGGTCCCCGGGCAGGTCGGCGCGCGCGACGCGCCACGCGCCACCGGCCAGCACCGTCCAGGGTGCCGGTGGGACGGCGGCGGGACCGTCCGGACGGGCACCGAGGTGCAGCACGAGCTCGCCGGCGGACAGGTGGGCGGCCACCACGTCCGGCAGCGGCAGCCCGTCGGCGGCCCGGTCGGCGGCCAGGGACCGCAGCGCCGCGTCGAGGAACCGGGCGCGCGGCACGTCCGCGGCCAGCCGGACGTGCTCGACGACCTCCTCGCCGGAACGCCCGCGCACGCGGCCGGACAGCGCGACGAGCACGCCCGCGAGCAGCAGCCCACCGCTGAGCGCGGCCCTGGCGGCCACGTCGGGGGCCTCCGGCGCCCCGGTCCCCACCGCGGAACCGGCCGGCGCAGCGGGGACGGTGGGAACGGGCTCCGGCGCGGGGGCGGGCGCTGGGGCGACGGGCACCGGGGCACCGGCACCGACCGCGTCCGCCGGCAGCAGCAGCACCCACCCGGGGC
Source organism: Kineococcus arenarius subsp. arenarius (assembly GCF_050871845.1). Taxonomy (NCBI): domain Bacteria; kingdom Bacillati; phylum Actinomycetota; class Actinomycetes; order Kineosporiales; family Kineosporiaceae; genus Kineococcus; species Kineococcus arenarius. Next base: position 13,903 of record NZ_JBJLSE010000092.1, on the reverse strand, counting down.
GGATCAGGTCGGCGTCGACGAGCCGGGACCCGTCGGGCTGCACCCGGTCCTTGTTCAGCTCGAAGATCTCCCGGTAGCGCAGCGGGTCGCCGAGGGTGCGTTCGGCGATGTCCCACAGGCAGTCGTGGTGCCGACCGTTCGGGGGCTGCACGACGAGGCCGACGACCCCGCCGGGACCGGTGGGCGCGGGTGCGGTGCTGGCCCAGCCCGCCTCCGCGGCGGCACCCCGCGGTGCCCGCACGGCCGGCGCCTGCGCCACGCCGGGCCCGGCGGGGGCACCACGGGCGGCACCGGCCTCCGCGCCGTGCGCCGCGGCCGTCGCCGCGGTCCCGGCGGCCACGGGGCCCGTGGACGAGCTCACCGCGGCGAGGAACGGCGCCGCGGTGCCCTGCGGCACCCCCACGGCTCCGGAGGCCAGCAGCAGGACGGCCGCGACGAGGCGCTGCGCGAGGACCTGGTTGGTCCCGCCGAGGCGCGCACGGGCGGCCGTGCCGCCGCGGGCCCAGGCTGCGAGCTCGACGCCCACGCACCCTGCGAAGTGCCCCCACAGCAACCACAGGGCAGCGGCCAGCACGTCCACGACGGCGCTCGCGGTCAGTTCCGCGTCGAGCCAGGCAGAGGTGGGTGGTGTCGCCGGCAAGGGGTTCCCGACCAGGTGCACCAGGCCGAGGGGGACACCGCCGAGCACGGCGAGCAGCACCAGCGCGGCACCGGCGCCGCGCAGCAGTTCCAGGCGGCGCGCCCGCGGGGACAGCGCGCGCCGGGGCAGCCGCACCGGCGTGCGGGACGGTCCGGGCAGGGTGGACGTGGACATGGTTCCTCGGTTTCTGGCGATGCCCGGGTCCTGCCCCGGGTCCTGCTGCGACGGTGGTGGGTGATCAGCTGGTCAGCGGCACCACGAGCGTCTGCACCTCGGTGACGCGCAGACCGGTCCGGGTCTCCAGCTCCACGACCTGCAGCGTCTCCCACGTGGTGCCGGCGTCCCGGCTCACCTCGATGCGCCACACCTCGGTGGCCCGGACGGTGAAGTTGTCCGGGGTGCCCGCGTGGGTGCGCCCCGCGGAGGTGCTGCGGTAGGTGTACGAGCACAACCCGGGGCCGCTGCGGACGGTCGCGCCGGCGGCCAGCCGGTCCCCGCGGCCCGTGCAACGCACGGTCGTGCCCGGTTCTTCACCGGGTTCGACGACGAGTTCCTCCATGACGGCCCGCATGCGCACGTCGCCCGAGACGAGTTCCCGGGGCTCCTCCGGCTCTCCGCGGGAGAAGGCGATCGTCTGCCCGACGCGGGGCGTCGTCGACGGGGAGGTGAGGACACCGAGGGTGTGGATCCGCCCACGGCGCTCGCGCGCGAGTTCCACGTACGCCTGCTGTCCCGCGGTGAGCTCGCTCCAGAAGGGGCAGCGGTCCGGGGCGTCGCGGAACACGACCACCGTGGAGGGTGTGAACTCGATGTCCCAGGACGGCACGCCGCTGTCCGGGTCCGGCGGCGGGGTGATGGTGATCTGCTGGAACTCCTCCGGGGTCGGGCTCGGGGTCGGCGTCGGGGTCGGGGTTTCGGTGGTCTCCGGGAGCGCGGTCGGGGACGCGGTCGGGGTGGGGGTGGGGGTTCCGGTGGGATCCGGGGGCGCGGTCGGCGGGGCGGTCGGGGTCGGGGTGGGGGTTCCGGTGGGATCCGGGGACGCGGTCGGGGACGCCGTCACCGGCGTCGAGAGGAGCCGGACCGCAGGGGTGGTCGCGGCCGTGGTGGCGGGCTCGTCCGGACCACCGCCCGCGAGCGTGAGGGGGGTGAGCGAGTCGGGGTCGGGGGCACCGGCGTCCTGCAACCAGCAGGTCGGCGCGGGTGCTCCCCGCAGCAGGTCCTGGAAGCTGCCCGCCCGGCGGGAGGACCCCGCGCAGCGCATCGAGTAGGTGCCCGTCGACGAGGCGCGGGTCAGGCAGGAACCGGCGGTGCGCTGCACGTCGCCGGCGGAGGATGCGAGCGAGCGCGCCGCCCCGGCCTCCACCGCCGACGCCGGGAGCACCGGGAACAGCGGCAGCACCACCACGGCCAGGGCCGCCGCCACCGCGCCGCGCGACCACCGCGCCGCGTGCACACCCATCAGAACCTCTCCTCGTGCACCTGTGCGGCCGAGCACTCCTCGCCCGTGCCCACGACGTCGTCGACGAGCCACCGCTCGCCGCTGCGCACCACGACCGCGCTCGCGCGCGCGAAGTGCGCCGGGTTCAGCGGCTGCCCGCCGGCCCGGTCCACCTGCCAGCCGCGGTCCTGCAGGCACAGCTGCAGCTCCACGCGGTCCGCGCCGTCGCGGGTGCTGGTGAGCACCCCCACCGGGTAGGGCCCCGGCATCTCGTCGCCGAGGTTCGCCGCCAGCAGCGGCACCGCCCACTCCAACGCCGCCGGTGTCAGGGTCGCGGTGAACGCCGGCAGGGCGGCGGGGTCGCTCTGCCGGGCGTTGATCGCCAGCGCCTGCTGGCGCAGGTAGCCGCGCAGCGCCGCCACGGCGGGGTCACCGCCGTGGGGGTCGGCCGCCACCTCAGCGGTGGCCGGGGCCGGCACCGGCGCCGCCGTCGCGGGCACCGCCGGGGTCGGCGGCGCCACCGCGGAGCCCGTTCCGGAGCACGCGGTGCAGGTGGTCGCCGCTGCGGCGGTCAGCAGCAGCACGGCAGCGTCGCGGGTGCGCACGCCCCTCACCCGGCGTCCTCCTGGTCGGTGCCCTCGAAGGGGCGGGCCCGGCCGTCGCCGGCGGCGTGCAGTTCACGGATGCCGACGACGCCGAGCAGGGTGGTCGGCACGACGACGTCGACGTGCGCCTGCACGACGATGCGGCGCCCCAGCGGGTCGCCCTCGGACGTGGTGCCGCGGAAGCAGTCCCCGCTCGCGACGACCGGCCCGCCGGAAGCCGCAGCGGCCCGGCAGTAGGCGTTGACCCGCTCGGCCACCTGCTGCTCCGGCAGCAGCCGCAGGTCCGGCGCGTCGAGCTCGATGGCGGCCGCCCCGGCGCGCGCGGCCTCCTCGGCGTAGGCGATGGCCCGGGACCGGGCCGTCAACTGCCGCGAGGCGTCGACGACCAGCCCGGCCAGCAGCAGCAGGACCAGGGCCAGCACCGGCACGGCCGGCGCGATGGACCCCTCCTCGCGGCCGGCGAGCGGGCGCGGCGAGCGTGTGGTCACGAGGACACCTCCCGGTTGGGGTCGAGGGGGCTGGAGAAGGACGAGCGGACGGTCACGCTGCCGGGGAACCCCGGCAGGCCGAGGTCGTCCAGCGAGTACGTGCAGCGGGCGGTGACGGTGACCGCGGTGCCGGGGACCAGCGGTGCGATCTCGTCCACGACCAGGGAGTCGGCGCAGTCGCCGGGCCCCACGGAGGTGCCGATCACCTCCTGGGCGCGGGTCCACGCCGCACCGGCGGAACGGGACAAGGTGGCTGATCGGGCGGCGTCGCGCACGCCCGCGTCGAGCGTCGCCGACACCTGCGCCACGCGCGCGTACGCCAGCAGCAACCCGACGAGCACCAGCAGGAGCGGCGCGACGAGGGTGAACTCCAGCGCCACGCTGCCGGCGTCCCCGGACGCACGGCACCGGTTCACCGCGCCCCCTGGAACCGCTCCACGGTGCCGACGGCGCGCTGCGTCGTCGTCAGCTCCAGTCCGGGCACCAGGCTGATCACGCGTCCGGTGACCTGGACGCTGACCCGACGCTGCTCCGGCTGCCACGTGGTGCTCACCTCGGGTTGCAGCAGCGACTCGCGGCCGAGGGTCCCCGCGAACAGGCGCACGTGCTCCTCCACCGCGGGCTGCCCCGCGTCGGCGGACTGCTGGTCGGGGAAGACGCGCAGCTGGGCGACGCCCTCGCGCGCCGCCTCCAGCGCGACGGAACGCCCGTAGGCCCACAACCCCACCTGGACGGCGAAGAACACCAGCAGCAGGAACACCGGCGCGATGAACGCCGTCTCCAGCGCGGCGGACCCCTCGTCGCGGCGCGTCACTCCGCGCCGCCCCCGGAGGCGGTGCCCCCGGCGCACGCCGAGCCGACGGCGACGCTCGCGCACTTCTCCAGGTCGGCTCCCTTCGTCTTGACGATGTTGAAGACGACCCCGCCGATGACGGAGGCGGCCACCACGACGACCGCCGCGATGATCGCCCACTCCAGGGCCGAGGCACCGGCGTCGCGATCGCCGGCGGCTGCGCGGCGACCGCGCGCCACCAGGGTGGAGCGCACGCGGGCGAGGACGGTCGGGTTCGAGGACACGGGTCTCTCCTTCAGGGTTTCGGTCTTGCAGGTCCTCGGTGTCGAGGGGGAACGGGGAACGGCACCCGGTCGTCTCAGGACCCGCCGAGCAGGTTGGAGACGGCGGGGAAGGCCAGGAACACCATGAACGCGGTGCACAGCAGCAGTTGCGCGACGAGCATGGACTGGGACTTCTCCCCCGCCTCGCCCTCCACGTCGGCCATGTCGCGGCGGCGCACCGTCGCTGCGCGGGCCGCCAGCGAGGCACGGATCTTCGCGCCGTCGTCGGCGGCCAGCACCAAGGCCCCCGCCAGGTCGGTCAGCTCGGCGACGGCCAGTTCCTCACCGAGGTCGCCCAGCGCTTCCCAGGGGTTCTCCCCCAGCAGCCGGGCGTTCGCCAGCGCCTGGCGGATGCGCACCAGCGCCCAGTAGTCGCTGACCGAGGCGGAGCTCAGCAGCGCCTCGGGCAGGCCCCTGCCTCCGGCGAGGTTCATCGCCACCAGGTCGCAGAACACTCCGACGACGCGGCGGAAGTCGCGACGGCGGCGCTCGGCGTCCGCGCGCAGCGCCAGGTCCGGGACCACGAACCCCAGGCCGCCGAGCACGAGCGCCAGCGGCAGCGGCGCGCCCGCCGGCAACGGGACCCCGGACGAGCGCAGGATCGCCCAGCACACCGGTACCAGCAGCAGCAGGAGCAGGCCCGCGACGACCTTGGTGGCCAGGAACTCACCGGTGCCGCGACCCAGCACGGCCAGGTCGGCGCGGGTGCGCTGCAACCGCCAGCCGCGTTCGGCGCTGAGCACCTCCAGGCGGTCACCGAGGGCCCGCACCAGCCGGCCGGTGGCGCTGGACAACCCCAGCAGCCCGCGGTCCGGTGCGGCCGACGCGGCGGCCTCGGCCGCGCTGAGCAACCGGCGGCGCGCGCTGCGGCGCAGGCCGTCGTGGCGGGCGACCTGCACGGCCAGCGACGGGCGCGGACGCAGCAGCACCGCGAGGACGAGCAGCACCCCGGCACCGAAGGCGGCACCGGTGAGCAGGGCGGGCGTCACCGCGCCACCCCCGGCGCGACGAGGAACCGCTCGTGGGTCTCCACCCGGGCGAGCCGACGCAACCACAGCAGGCTGACGAGCAGCACCGCCCCCACGACGAGCAGCGCGAACTGGCCGGTCACCGTGGAGTACGGCGCCACGTACGGGCGGTTGAAGACCGCCAGCAACCCCATCACACCCAGCACGATGAGCAGCACGATCTGCACGCTGCGGCGGATGCTGCGCCGGCTGGCCTCGATGCGCCGCCGCACGTCCAGCTCCTCGCGCGTGGACGCCGCCAGGGCGGTCAGCACGTCGCGCAGGCCCGGCCCGCGCAGGCGCGCGTTGAGCACCAGCGCCGCGCACACCACGTCCGCGCTCGGGTCGTCGACGTCGTCGGCGAAGCGCACCAGCGCGTCCGCGAGCGGTTCCCGGATGCGCAGCCGGTCCACCAGCAGGTTCAGCGACGGCCGCAGCACCGGCGCGGACGTGCCCGCCGTCGCGGGGATCGCCTGTTCCAGGCCGACCGCGCCGGCGATGGTGTCGCGCAGGGACTCCGTCCAGGTGGCCAGCGCCTCCAGCCGCGCGATGCCCCGGCCCGCCTCCGCACCCGCACCGAACAACCGGTCCCAGCAGGCCACGAGCAGCCCGATGCCCGCGGCGGCGACCAGCCACCGGGTCAGGACCAGGGTCAGCACCGCGGCACCGGCGCTCAGCAGCACCCGCCGGCTCACCTGCGGCGCCCGGCGCCGCCACGAGGGCCGGCCCGCGGCCTGCGGCACCCGCCCGAGCGCACCGGCGAGCACGGCCAAGACCCCGGCACCGGCCGCTCCCGCGCTCAGCGCGGCGAGCACCTCGGGTGGCAGCGCCGTCAGGGCCGAGGGGAGGACGGCGCCCGTCACGAGCCCCACCGGTCCACGACGGGAGCCGACCAGCCGGCGGCCTCGAGGTCCGCCGCGCACTGCACGGGTGCGTGCGCGCGCGCCACACCGTCCGCGCCGGCGAGGAAGACCTCCGAGGAGAGCACCCTGCCGTCCACGCCGGTGACCTCGCGCACGCTGGTCACCGCACGGCGCAGGCCGCCGCCGGCGTGGTAGGTGTTCTGCTTGTCGAGGAACACCACGAAGTCCACCGCTCCCGCGATGAGCATGTGGCTGGCCTCGACCGGCAGGTGCTCCTCCGCCTGCAGGGCGTAGGTGGCGATGCGGTTGAACACCTCCGCGGAGGAGTTCGCGTGGATCGTCGACAGCGAACCGTCGTTGCCCTGGCTCATCGCGTTGAGCATCGTGACGATCTCGTCGCCGAGCACCTCGCCGACGATCACCCTGCTGGGGTTCATGCGCAGCGAGCGGCGCACCAGTTCAGCCATGCCCACACCACCCACGCCCTCGGAGTTCGGCAGCCGCTCCTCGAACGCGACGGCGTTCGGGTGCGCCTCGACGTCCTGGTCCAGGCCCAGCTCGAGCGCGCGCTCGACGGTGATGAGCCGCTCGTGCGGCCCGATCTCCGCAGCCAGTGCGCGCAGCAGCGTCGTCTTCCCCGAGTTCGTCGAGCCGGAGATCATGATGTTCTTGCGGGCTCGCACCGCTGCGCGCAGGAAACCCGCCAGGTCCTCGCTCATCGAACCGGCCGCCACCAGGTCCGCCAGCGTCGCGCGGGCCAGGCGGGCACGGCGGATGCTCAGGGCGGGGCGCTGGCACACCCCCATGACGGCGGACAGGCGCGACCCGTCCGGCAACCGCAGGTCCAGCTGCGGGTTCGCGGCGTCGAAGGGACGGCTGGTGAGGCCGACGTTCGCCGCGAGGACCTGGACGAGTTCCACCAGGTCCTCGTCGGACTCGGCGACCGGCTCGTGCAGCTCCTCGCGACCGTCGGCGTAACCGACGAACACGCGGTCGAACCCGTTGACGTCCACGTTCTCCACGTCCGGGTCCTCCAGCAGCGGCTGCAGGCGCCCGACACCGAACAGCGCCGCGCTGATCGCCGCGGCCACGGCCTCCTCCGCGGCCGGGTCCAGCGGCGGCCGGCCGGCCTCCACCTCGGCGCGGGCGTGGTCCTCCAGCACCTGCACCACGAGCGAGCGCGCGAACTGGCGCTCGTCGGCGCTCGACATCGGAGCGCGCCCCGCGACGTCGTCGCGGCGGCGCTGCGCGGACAGCCGCTCAGCCACCTGGCCACGCAGCCGGCGCACGAGGTCGTGGTCCACCGCCGGCGCGCCGGAGCGCGGCGACGGCACCCGGGGGACCCCCGCGCGGGGGGCCTGGACGCTCACGCGGCCCTCCGGTGCTCGCCGGCGGCGACCGACGCCAGCGCGGCGGCCACGACCCGCCCGGCGCGCACCAGGGCGGTGCGCTCCGGGCGGGCGGTGCGCGCGCCGTCGAAGACGCGGGCGCCGGCGGCGTCCAGGGGCAGCCGCCCGAAGTCCTCCACCCGCTCCCCGGCCGCACGCACGACCGAGGCGGCCTGGTCGACGTCACCGCGCCGGGCGTCGCCGACGACGAGGACACCGGTGCGCGGCAGCAGCCCGTCAGCGCGGCGCAGCGACGTCTGCAGGGCCGTCAGCCGTTCACGGGCGTGCAGCACCGAGGTCACGTCGTCGCGCAGCACGAGGACCACCACGTCCGCGTCGCGCAGCAGCGGCAGGTGCACGGGCTCGGTGGTCACGCGGCCGGCGTCGACCACGACGTCCGTGCCGAACGTCCCCAGCCCCGCGGCCGCCGCGCTCAGCGCCGGCCAGCTGCCGACGGCGGCGGCCGCCTGCTGCGGGCGCGTCAGCCCGCACACCACGGCCGTGCCCCCGGCCGCCGGCTGCGCCTCGCCGAGCAGCTGCTGCGGGGTCAGACCCCGGCGCGCCGACGTCAGCAGGGGCAGCAGGCCGCGTTCGGCGTCCAGGACGGCGCCGGACGGACCCGGCAGGCGGGCGGCCACGTCCCCGCCGGCGGGGTCGGCGTCCAGCACCACGACGTCCCGCGGCCACAGGGCCGCCACGAGCAGGGCGGCGGTGGTCACCCCCGGCGAACCCTTCGCCGACAGGAAGCACACGGTCGCCACGGCTCAGCCCTCGACCAGGTCGACGTCGGGGCGGGTGCTCTCGGCCACGCGGGCCACGGCGACCTGCCCGGCGGCGGCCGCGGCGACCACGGCCGCGGAGCGCTCCGCCGGCACGAGCAGCGACACCGCGCCCGAGCCGGCCGCATCACCCGCCCCCCCGGCGACCACGCGGGCCGACGGCAGCAGGACGGTGCCCGCGGGATCACCCGTGACCGTGGCGCCGCCGTCCTCGGCGACGAGGAAGACGCGCACCACGTCACCGGAGCGCAGGGCCTCGCTGGGACGCTGCTGCGGGTCCAGGACCACGCCGACGACGGCGGCGTCGGACGGGACCACACCCCCGGCGAGGAACATCGTCCGGTTCACCAGGGTGTCCGCGGGGACGCGGGCGGTGGCGTAGGTGCCCACGAAGTTGTCGAGCGCCTCGGCCGGCACGACGGCCGCGCCGTCGGCGGCCACGCGGGCCACCCGCAGGTCGTCCGCCTCCACGCGGTCGCCGGGGGCGATGTCGTGGCGGGCCACGAGGACGTCGACGCGGTCGCCGCTGCGGTGGACCACGAGGGCGCTGCCCAGCGCGCCGCCGACGACCAGGACCAGGCCGAGGGCGAGCAGCGCGGGCCGGCGCTCGCGGGTGGGGGCGGGCACGCGCCGGGCGCCCGTGCCCGGGGCCTGCTCGGGCGCGCCGGTGCCGCGCGGGGTTGCGGTGAGGGGCATGCGCCGACGCTCGCACGGGCGGGGCCGGGCGCCGGTCACCGCGAGCGACCGGTTCCGCCGGGCGAGGGACGACTCTCACCCGTCCCGACCACAGCCCGACCACAGCCGGTGACCAGATCGGGTGACGACCCAGGAGCGCGCTGCGCGCCGCCGGCGGTGGCGAGCGCCGCTCCTCACCGGCCTCGAGCCGGCCCGGCGGGGCTCAGGCGGCGTCGCCGCGCGCCACCAGCTCACGCGCCAGCTGCCGGTACGCCTCGGCCCCGGGGTGGCTGCTGGCGTAGACGGTGATCGGCTCGGCCGCCACGGTCGCATCGGGGAACTTGACCGTGCGCCCGATCACCGTGTGGAACACGTCGTCGCCGAAGGCGTCGACGACCCGGGCGACCACCTCGCGGCTGTGCAGGGTGCGCCCGTCGAACATCGTCGCCAGGATCCCGTCCACCTCCAGGACCGGGTTCAGCCGCTCCTGGACCTTCTCGATCGTCTCCACCAGCAGAGCCACCCCGCGCAGCGCGAAGAACTCGCACTCCAGCGGGATGAGCACCCCGTGCGAGGCCGTCAGGGCGTTGACGGTCAGCAGCCCCAGCGAGGGCTGGCAGTCGATGAGCACCACGTCGTAGTCGCCCAGCACCGGGCGCAGGGCCCGCGCCAGCACGCTCTCGCGCGCCACCTCGCCGACCAGCTGCACCTCGGCCGCCGACAGGTCGATGTTCGCCGGCAGCAGGTCCAGGCCCTCCACCGCGGTCTCGCGGACCACCTCGCGCACGTCCGTGCCCGGCTCCATCAGCAGCTGGTAGACGGTGCGGTCCAGCTCGTGCGGGTTCACGCCCAGCCCCGCCGACAGCGCACCCTGCGGGTCGAAGTCCACCAGCAGCACGCGACGGCCGTACTCCGCCAGCGCGGCCCCCAGGTTGATCGTGGTGGTGGTCTTGCCGACCCCGCCCTTCTGGTTGCACATGGAGATGACCCGCGCCGGGCCGTGCTGCTGCAGCGGCTCGGGCACCGGGAACACGGGCATCGGGCGGCCCGTCGGCCCGGTCTGCGGCCCCAGCTCGATCTCGCCCTGCACGTCACGGCCGTCGGCCGGCGGCACCGGGGCGGGCCCGGCGTCGGGTCGCGGCACCCCCGCACCGGGCTCCGGCGGCGTCGAGGGGGCGGACGTCGGGAACTCGCTGGTCACTGGCGTGGCACTTCCTCGTCTCGGGCGGTGCTCCGCGCCCCGCGGAGCGGTCGCGCAGGTGCGCTGGCGCGGACGACCTTAGTCCGCGCCCCGCGGTGGACGCTGCGCGCGGGGGTGCGTCTCCGCGTGCACCTCGCGCAGCGAGTCCGCGGTCACCAGCGTGTACACCTGCGTGGTGGCCACCGAGGCGTGGCCGAGGAGCTCCTGCACCACGCGCACGTCCGCACCACCGCGCAGCAGGTGGGTGGCGAAGGAGTGCCGCAGGGTGTGCGGGGAGACGGCGCGCGCGATGCCGGCCCGCCCCGCCGCCGCCTGCAGCACCGCCCACGCGCTCTGCCGCGACAGTCGCGCGCCGCGGCTGTTCAGGAACAGCGCCGCCGCACCCCGCCCGTGCGAGGCCAGCTCCGGCCGCGCGCGCACCAGGTACTGCTCCAGCGCGCGACGGGCGTAGGACCCCAGCGGGACGACGCGCTCCTTGGAACCCTTGCCACGCAGTCGCACCACCCCGCTCTCCCCCAGGACCTGGGGTGAGACGTCGTCGACGTCCAGGCCCACCGCCTCGCTGATGCGAGCGCCGCTGCCGTACAGCAGCTCCAGCAGTGCCCGGTCGCGCAGCGCCGCGGGACCGCCACCGGCCCCCGCCACCTCCAGCAGCCGGGTGACCTCCTCGACGGTCAGGGCCGTCGGCAGCCGCCGCGGCGGTGCCGGGGGACGCACCAGCGACGCCGGGTCGGCGACGCTGTGCCCCTCCGCGTGCAGGAACCGGTGCCAGCCGCGCACGGCCGACGCGGTGCGCGCCGCCGAGCTCGCCGTCAGCGCCGCTCCCCCGTCGGCACCGGTGCGCAGCGCCACGACGAAGGCGCTGACCGTGGCCTCGTCGACGGCCGAGGGGTCCTGCACGCCCTGCGCCGCCAGGAAGCGCAGGTAGCGGCGCAGATCGCGGCGGTAGGCCCCCAGGGTGTTCTCCGACAGCCCGCGCTCCACCTGCAGGTGGCCGAGGTAGTCGCGCAGGGCCGCCACGAGACGACCCGCCGGCTCGGGTGCGCGCCCGGGCACGTCGTCCCGCACGTCGGCGGGCGTCGCGGAGCTCACGGGCGGCACCCCCGTGACACTAGGGCAGCCACCCGCCCCGGGCGGGCAGCGACGCGACGGGCGCGGCGCGACCCGTTCAGCGGCGCAGCAGGCCCTCCGGCCACGGCTCGTCCGCCGGGCGCAGCGTGGTGAAGCCCGCCGCCGCGGCCGCGTGCACCGCCAGCACCCCGATGACGGTGCCCGGGTTGTGCAGGCGCCCCTGCAGCACCCCGAGCACCGCCTCCTGCAGCGGCAGGCGCACCGGCACCATGTCGCGCTCCTCGTCCTCGCGGTCGTGGCGCTCCGAGCGCGGCACCGCGGACAGCCCGCGGGCCAGGTAGATCCGGTTGGCCTCGCTGGAACCCCCCGGGGAGTTGAACCAGTCCACGACGACGGCCCAGTCGGCGGCGACCAGGTCGGCCTCCTCCGCCAGCTCGCGCTGGGCGGCCACCAGCGGCGCCTCCCCCTCGACGTCGAGCAGACCCGCGGGCAGCTCCCACAGCTCCCGGCGCACCGGGTGGCGGTACTGCTTCAGCAGGACCACGTTGTCGTCGCCGTCCAGGGCCAGCACGGTGACCGCACCGGGGTGGCGCTGCACGTCGCGCGTGACGGTCCCGCCCGGCAGCTCCACCTCCTCGCGCACCACGTCCCACACGTGCCCGGTGAAGACCACGTCGCTGGAGCGCAGCGGCCGCTGCACCTGCGCGTCGGCCACGTCACCGGTGGTGACCACCGGCACATCGAGCTCCTCGGGGAAACCGCTCACGCCGTCACCTCCGCCTGCTCGTCCTCACGACCGGGGCGCGGCCCGGCGTGCTCCTCGGCGGGCTCGGGCTCGACGTCCAGCAGCTGCTCCTCGCGCTGGCGGCGCAGCGCGGCCGCCACCAGGCCGGAGAACAGCGGGTGCGAGCGGGTCGGGCGCGACTTGAACTCCGGGTGCGCCTGGGTGGCCACGTAGTAGGGGTGGACGTCCTCGGGCAGCTCCACGAACTCCACCAGCTCGCGGTCCGGGGACAGGCCGGAGAACACCAGGCCGGCCGCGGTCAGCTGCTCGCGGTAGGAGTTGTTGAACTCGTAGCGGTGCCGGTGCCGCTCGGAGATGCGCTCGCTGCCGTAGGTGGCCGCCACCACCGAACCCGCCTGCAGCACCGCCTCGTACGAGCCCAGCCGCATCGTGCCGCCCATGTCGCCCGCTCCGGCGACGATGTGGCGCTGCTCGGCCATCGTGGCGATCACGGGGTGCTCGGCGCCCGCGTCGAACTCCGTGGAGCTCGCCCCGGCCAGGCCAGCGACGTTGCGCGCGTACTCGATCACCATGCACTGCAGACCCAGGCACAACCCCAGCGTCGGCACGCCGTTCTCGCGCGCCCAGCGCAGGGCCCCCAGCTTGCCCTCGATGCCGCGCACGCCGAAACCGCCCGGCACGCAAACCGCGTCCACGCCGTGCAGCTCCTTGCGAGCCCCGTCCGGGGTGTCGCAGTCGTCGGCCGCGACCCAGCGGATGTCCACCTTGGCGTCCTCGGCGAACCCCCCGGCGCGCAGCGCCTCGGTGACCGACAGGTAGGCGTCGGGCAGGTCGATGTACTTGCCCACCAGGGCGATCTCCACCCGGCGGCGCGGCGAGTGCACCCGGCGCAGCAGCTCGTCCCACGTGGTCCAGTCCACGTCGCGGAACGACAGGTTCAGCTTGCGCACCAGGTAGGCGTCCAGGCCCTCGCGGTGCAGGACCTTGGGGATGTCGTAGATCGAGGGCGCGTCGACGCAGGCCACCACGGCCTCGTCGTCCACGTCGCACATCGAGGCGATCTTGCGCTTGACGCCCTCGGGGATCTCCCGGTCCGAGCGGCACACGACCGCGTCGGGCTGGATGCCGATGCTGCGCAGCGCCGCCACCGAGTGCTGCGTGGGCTTGGTCTTCAGCTCCCCGCTGGGCCCGATGTACGGCACGAGGGAGACGTGCACGAAGAAGACGTTGTCGCGCCCCAGTCGCTGGCGGACCTGGCGGGCGGCCTCCAGGAAGGGCAGGGACTCGATGTCGCCGACGGTCCCGCCGACCTCGGTGATGATGACGTCGATGTCGGGGCGGGCCTGCGCCCGCATCCGCTCGACGATCTCGTTGGTGATGTGCGGGATGACCTGGACCGTGTCGCCCAGGTACTCACCGCGCCGCTCCTTGGCGATCACCGAGGAGTACACCTGGCCGGTCGTCACGTTCGCCGACGCGTCGAAGCGCACGTCGAGGAAGCGCTCGTAGTGACCGATGTCCAGGTCCGTCTCGGCGCCGTCGTCGGTGACGAAGACCTCACCGTGCTGGAACGGGTTCATGGTGCCCGGGTCCACGTTGAGGTACGGGTCGAGCTTCTGCATCGCCACGCGCAGACCGCGCGCGCGGAGCAGGCGACCGAGGCTGGAGGCCGTCAGACCCTTCCCGAGGGAGGAGGCCACCCCCCCGGTGACGAAGACGTGCTGGGTGGGGGACTCGGGGTTGCTGCGGTTCGCCACGGACTTCGAGGTTACCCGACGTCCGGGGTGCCGCGGGCCGCGCGCCGCGCCGCGCCGTGCTCGGCGAGCACCTGCGCCAGCGCGTCGGCGGCGCCGGGCAGCTGCCGGGCGCGCTCTCGGGAGCGCGCCC
>NZ_JBJLSE010000091.1:0-16160 GCF_050871845.1 Kineococcus arenarius subsp. arenarius | reverse complement strand
GCCGCACCCCTGCCGAAGGGGTGCGGCGCTGCGCGCGTCCGGGCTCGTGAGCGGCGCTCACCTCGTCCAGGGCAGCCCGAGCTCGCTGAACGTGGCCCGCTCGCGCAGGGCGGCCGCCACCGCCTGCTCCACCCCGGTCAGCCGGCGGCCCTCGTCGCCGCCGGGCAGTTCCAGGCGCTCGAAGAAGCCCTCGGCCACCGGTCGCGGCGCCGGGCCGGTGACGACCGCCTCCAGCACGCGCGTGAAACCGCCCGAGTCGGCCAGCGGCGAGCGCAGCGGCGTCCCCTGCGCCCGGGCCGCCAGCAGGTCCGTCAGCAGGTGGGTGCGCTCGTGCCGGGTCACCAGCGGCGGGTGGCCCGGCACCTCCTCCACCACCGTGTCGAGCGTGTAGTACAGGGTGATCCGGCCGGCGGTGCCCTCCACCACCACGAAGGGCTCACCGCGCTCGGCGGCGCACAGCGTCACCGCCACGAGGAGGTCCCGCCCGCCCGCCAGGTGGACGCGGGCCGCGGAGGTGTCGTCGGCCTCGATGTCGTGGACGTGGAACAGGTCGGTCTCCACGGCCGTGACGTCCTCGGCGCGCTGGGCGCCGGCCACGGCCAGCGCGGTGGCCACCGCGTGCGCCAGCGGGTTGGTCAGGGCCCCGTCGGCGACGACGCGCCCGTCGAGGTGGCGGTGCCCGGCCCAGCGGGCGCGCTGGTAGTAGGCGCGGGTGCGGACCCAGCAGCCGGCCGCCGAGTAGCCGGTGACCTCGCCGACGCGGCCGTCGGCGACGCGGCGGCGCACGTGGTCCACGGCGGCCGAGCCCAGGCTCTGGAAACCCACCTGGCACAGTCGGCCGGCCGCCTCGACGGTGGCGCTCAGCTCGGTGAACTCCGCCGCGGTCGCGGTGGGGGGTTTCTCCAGCAGCACGTCCGCGCCGGCGCGCACCGCGGCCGTGGCGAGCGCGGCGTGCGTGTGGATGGGGGTGCTCAGCACGACCGCTTCCGGGACGCCCTCGGCCAGCAGGTCGCCGAGGTCGGGGTGCCGTCGCGTGCCGGCCGGCAGTTCCGGCAGGTCGTCCAGGCGCGGGTCGGCGACGGCGGCCAGCCGCAGCCGTCCCGCCGCGTGGGCGTCCAGGACGTGCTGCAGGTGGCTGCGGCCGTGGCCGTTGACGCCGACCACGGCGACCCGTGGCGGGGGCGGTGTCGTGCCGCTCACGCGTCCACCCCCGTGACCAGCAGGCCGAGCGCGGCCGCGCGCACGGTCCCCGGTGCGGGGACGGTCCCGTCGGCGACCAGGACGCTCAGCCGGATCCGCAGGGGCTCGTCGAGGGACACCTCGCGGCGCGCGTCGAACGCCAGGGCGGGGCCGAAACCCGTGTACTCCTCGGTGCGCACGAACCACGGCAGCACCTCGTCGTGCTGCACGGCCAGCAGCCACGCACCGGGCGCGCTGACCGCCAGCCACGGCGAGCGGGACCCGTGGGCGTGCCCGGTGCCGGCGCCGCAGGCGGTCAGGGTGCCGGCGCCGGTGAACGGCGTGCGCCAGAACCACCCGCCGTAGAACGCGCCGGGGCGCCCGTTCGTGGCGGGGCTGCCGATGGTGAGCGGGTGCCGGGCGTGCAGCACGGAGCTCCAGTCCAGGCGCCAGCCCCCGGGGGCGGCGACCGCCCGCAGCCGCCGTTCCTCGCGGAACTGCTCGTCCCCGGCGCGGTCGCGCCAGGAGACGATCTGCCGCAGCGCGCCGGCGCCGTCGCCGTCCTGCTCGACGACGTGCTGCGCTCCGTGGTCGTCGAGCAGGGTGGAACCCTTCCCGCGCACGTACGTGCGCCCGCCCCAGTGGCTGGTGCCGTCCACGTCGGGCACGGCGATCCCCACGCCGCGGTGGTGGCGGTGGTCGGCGGGGGCGGTGCCGGTCACCTCGGTGCCGCCGAGGGTGCGCACCGGGTGCAGGTGGGGGCGGGGGGAGTCCACCGCCGGCATGGCGGATCCGTCGTCGAGCGCGGCCACCACGGTCCCGGCCACCGTGAGCGCCGGCTGCGGGACCGGCCCCGGCCGCGGGGCCGGTGCGGCGAGCGCGGGGACGGGGGGGCTGTCGGTGCTCACGGCGTGACCTCCAGGGTGAAGGGGCCCACGACGGCGTCCGGGTCCGGCCAGTCCGCGTCGAGGACGGGGTTGCGGAACCGGGTGACGTCATCGTCGGGTGGCATGGCCGGAGACTACTGGAAACCGGTTACCCGCGGGAGTTCCGCGCGGGTCCGCGCTGTGGGTACGGTGCCGGGACGGGTTTCCCGCCGGGCAGCGGCGGTCGCGAGGACGAGGGGGTCCGCGGTGCGGTTCGACACCACGACGGGGCGGGACGCCGGTGCGGCCGGGGCCGCCGCCACGGGGCGCCTGGGCGCCTTCGACGGCCTCGTCGAGCTGCTGGAGGGTTCCTGGCCCCTGTTCGGCGACGACGAGCCCACCGGCGAGGAGGTCTCCCGGCGGCTGCGCTGCGCGGTCGGGCTGCCCGGCGACGTCCCCGAGCCGGACGTGCGGGTGGAGGGCACCTGGACGCGCGACGGGCTGGCGGGCACCGAGCTGAGCTGGGACGCCGGTTTCGGCCCCCGCGTGGCCGGGCGCCTGCTGCGTCCGGCCGGCGAGCGCGGGCTCCTGCCCGGCGCCCTGGCCCTGCACTGCCACGGGGGCCTGAAGCGCTTCGGCCTGGACAAGCTCGCGGACGGCGCCGACGGGCGCCCGGTGCACCCGCGGCTGCGGGCGGTGCGCGAGGAGCTGTACGACGGGCGCCCGTTCGCCGAGGACCTGGCCCGCACCGGGCGGGCGGTGCTGGTGCACGACGGCTTCGGCTGGGGCAGCCGGCGGCTGCCGGTGGCGGCGATGCCCGAGCGCGCCGAGCGCCCCGCGCAGCTGGAGCTGGCCGCCCGCCGCGCCGCCGGGGAGGACGTCGACGACGAGGCCGTCGCCTACGACGTCCACGCCGGCCCCGCCGAGGACGCCGTGGCCAAGGCGCTGGGGGTGCTGGGCACCTCGTGGGCCGGGCTGCTGGCCCGCGAGGACCTGCTGGCGGCGCGGGTGCTCGTCGGGCACCCGGGCACCGCGCCCGGCGGCGTGGCGCTGCTGGGGCTCTCCGGCGGCGGGGCGCGCGCGGCGGTGGCGGCGGCGCTGGGTGCCCCGGCCGCCGCGGTCGTCGTCACCTGCATGACCACCGCGTTGCGCCAGGCGCTCCCGCAGCACCTGCACCGGCACACGTGGGCGCTGATGACGCCGGGGCTGGGGCGGGTGGGGGACTGGCCGGACGTGGTGGCCGCCCGCGCCCCGCTGCCGCTGCTGGTGCAGTCCGGCCTGCGCGACCCGCTGTTCCCCGAGGCCGGGGTGCGCCGCGCGGTGGAGCGCATCGCCGCCCGCTACGCCGCCGCCGGTGCACCGGGCGCGTTCACCGGCTCCCTGCACGAGACCGGGCACCGCTTCGACGCGGCCATGCAGCGCGAGGCGTTCGCGTGGCTGGACCGCGTGCACCCCGCGCAGGGCTGAACCGGCCGCCCCGGTCGACCGACCCGCCCGGCACGCCCGGTCGGCCCGGCCGGCTCAGCCGGCCAGCACCGCCCAGCCGTGCGGGGCCAGCAGCACCCGCTGCCCACCCGCCGCGCCGCGCACCTGCCCGGCGCCGGCCAGGACCGCGCCCGCCCCCGGGGCGGGCACCTCCCCGCCGGTGCCGGACACGTCCAGCGCCACCAGCAGGCGGCCGTCGCCGTGCGCGGCGCGCGACTCGTACACCAGGCGCTCGTTCTCCACGTGCAGCACCGCGGTGCGCGCGTCGTGCAGCCAGCGGTGCCGGCGGCGCAGGCCGATGAGCTCCTGGTGCAGGTGGAAGGTGGGCAGCCCCAGCGGGGACAGGTCCGCCGGGGTGGGCGGCAGCGGCGGGCGCACCGCGTCGTCGCCGCCGGCGCGCTCCTCCTTCACTCCGCGGAAGGCGTGCTCGTCGCCGGCGTACACGGCCGGGGTGCCGCCCACCGTCATCAGCACCGCCAGCGCGTGCGCCAGGTGGCGCTCGTCGTCCAGGCGGCTGGCGATGCGGGTGACGTCGTGGTTGCCGACGAACGTGAACGGCGCGAACGTCTCCAGGAAGCCGTCGTGGCGGCTCAGCGTCCACGCCAGCTCGTGCAGGTTCGCCTCGTTCAGCGAGCTCCAGACGGCCTTCCACAGCTCGTACTGCGTGACGGAGTCCATCCCGGAGGTGGCGACGGTGCCCGCGTAGTCGCCGTGGATGACCTCGCCGACGACGTAGGCGCCGGGGAAGCGCTCGCGCACCCGTTCCAGCACCGGCGCCCAGCGCTG
Organism: Kineococcus arenarius subsp. arenarius; assembly: GCF_050871845.1. Lineage (NCBI taxonomy): Bacteria > Bacillati > Actinomycetota > Actinomycetes > Kineosporiales > Kineosporiaceae > Kineococcus > Kineococcus arenarius. The sequence continues at coordinate 11,844 of NZ_JBJLSE010000091.1, read as the reverse complement.
CGGCGGCACCGCGTAGGCGGCGTCCAGGCGCCAGCCGTCCGCGCCGCGGGCCAGCCAGTGCGTCATGACGTCCACGACGAGGTCGGCGACCTCGGGGTTCGCGTGCTCCAGGGCGACGAGGTCGCCGTGGCCCTCGAAGTCGTCGTGGACGGGCACCGCCGCGGGGCCGTCGCCGTGCGGCCAGCGCAGCCGGAACCAGCCGGCGGTGGGGGCCGCGGCACCCTCGCGCAGGACGCGCTGGAAGGCGGGGTGCTCGCGGCCGACGTGGTTGAACACCCCGTCCAGCAGCAGGCGCAGGCCGCGCTCGCGGCACGCGGCGACGAGGCGGTCGAAGTCGTCCTCCGTGCCCAGGCGCGGGTCGACGCGGAAGTGGTCGACGGTGTCGTAGCCGTGCGTGCTGGAGGCGAAGACGGGCCCGAGGAGCAGGCCGTTGGTGCCCAGCTCGCGCACGTGGTCCAGCCACGGCAGCAGCCGCAGCAACCGCGAGGCGTCCGCCGGGCCGGCGTCGGGGAAGGCCCCGGTCGCCCCCAGCGGGTAGACGTGCCACCAGATCGCGTCCCGCACCCACTCGGGCACCCGTGCTCCTCCCGCCGGACCGGCCACCATGCTGGCAGCGGCGGGCCCGCGACGCCCGTCGGCCCCGGGGCGCGGGCGCGCTCCGGGGCCGACGGGCGGGTCGTTCAGCTGCGCGCGCCCAGCCGGTCCGGCTGCGCGGACCCCCCGTCGGCGCCGTCGTCCGCCGCGGGCGCCACGGGGCCGGCGTGCCGGCCGCGCGGGGCGGCCGCGTCCTCGCCGAGGGCCGCCTCGATGGACGCCTCGTCCAGGCCGAGGTCGCGCAGCCGCTCCACCGCCGCGTCCAGCGCCGCCTCCCGGCGGGTGGTCTCGGCGGCCAGCTCCTCCACGGCGCGCTGCGCGGCCTTGGCCTCCTGCACCGTGCTGCGCACGCGCTCGGCCAGCTCGCCGGCCGCGGGCGCGCCGGTGGGCGCGCCGGTCAGCTGCCCGGGGTGGTCGCGCACCTGCGCTGGGTGGACCGCGCCGGCGGCGGCCTGCACCGGGGCGGCGGGGGCGTCGGCGGCACCGGCCGCCGGGGCCCCGCCGCCCGGCCCGCGCCCGCCGCCGCGCAGCGGCAGCGCGGGCAGGAACAGCACCGTCACGAACCCGGCCACCATGACGAGGGCCGCCACCAGGTAGATCAGGCTCGTGGAGTCGGTGAAGCCGACCCGGAACGGGTGGGCGACCGCGTCGGGCAGCGTGGAGAGCACCGAGGTGTCGTCCTGCGCACGGGCCAGCACGCCCTGCAGGCCCTGCTGGTCCAGGCCGGCCTGCTGCAGGCCGCTGGTGAACGCCGGGTCGCCCGCCGCGGAGCGGTACGCCGAGGAGACGTTGCCGCCGAGGGTGGAGAACAGGATGGACAGGAACACCGCGGTGCCCAGGGTGCCGCCCATCTGGCGGAAGAACGTCACCGAGGAGGTGGCCACGCCGATCTCGCGCGGGCCGGCGGCGTTCTGCACGGCCAGGATGATCGGCTGCATGTTGCCGCCCAGGCCCCAGCCCATGACCAGCATGGCGATCATCGTCTGCCACACGGGGGTGTCCGCGGTGACGCGGCTGAACAGGAACAGGGCCAGGACCATCAGGGCGGTGCCGACGACGGGCAGCGGCTTGTAGCGGCCGGTGCGGGCGATGAACTGCCCCGCGAACGCGCTGGCGGACATGATGCCGAGCACCAGCGGCAGCATCTGCAGGCCGCCGACGGTCGGGGAGGAGCCCTTGACCACCTGCAGGTACTGCGGCAGGACGGCCATCGCGCCGAACATGCCCATGCCGAGGACGAAGCTGGCCAGGCTGCCGACGACGAACGTGCGGCCGCTGAACATGCGCAGCGGCAGCAGCGCCTCCTCGCCGTAGGCGCGCTCGGCCAGCACGAACGAGACCAGGCCGACGGCGCCGAGGGCGTAGCAGACCAGCGCCCAGCCAGAGCCCCAGCCCCAGCTGCGGCCCTGCTCGGCGACGATCAGCAGCGGCACCAGGCACAGCACGAGCGTCAGCGCGCCGGGCCAGTCGATGCGGTGGTGCGTGGTGCGCCTGGGCAGCTTGAGGTTGCGCACGACGACGAGCATCGCGAGAGCGCCCAGCGGCACGTTGATCCAGAAGATCCAGCGCCAGCCGGCCAGGCCGAGGATGGACTCCTGGCCGGAGAAGAACCCGCCCGCCACGGGGCCCAGGACGCTGGAGGTGCCGAACACGGCCATGAACCAGGCCTGGTACTTGGCCCGCTCCCGCGCCGGGACGACGTCGGCGATGATCGTCAGCGCCAGGGACATCAGGCCGCCGGCGCCCAGGCCCTGCAGGGCGCGCCAGGCCGCCAGCTCGTACATCGAGGTGGAGATCCCGCACAGCGCGGAGCCCACGACGAAGATCGCGATCGCGGCGATGAAGAACGGCCGGCGGCCGTACATGTCCGAGAGCTTGCCGTACAGCGGCGTGGAGATCGTCGAGGTGATGAGGAACGCGGTGGTCGCCCACGCCTGCAGGGAGAACCCGTCCAGGTCGTCGGCGATCGTGCGGATCGCCGTGGCGACGATCGTCTGGTCCAGCGCGCCGAGGAACATGCCCAGCAGCAGGCCGGACAGGATCGCCATGATCTGCCGGTGGCTGAGCTGGGGGGCGTCGGCGGGGCCGGCCGGCTGGGCGCCGGCCGTCGTGCTGCTCATGCGGTCTCCTGGTCGGTGCGCGAGGGGGGGTGGGCGGGGGTGCGGGGGTGCGGGGCGGGCGCCTCGCCGCGCGCCCGCTCCAGGCCGTCGGTGAAGCGCGCCAGCAGGGCGACGAAGGCCCCCAGGTCGTCGTCGTCCCAGTCGTCCACGGCGCGCGCCAGCCGCTCCCGCCGACGTCGCAGCGTGGCGGCGACGACGTCCTGCCCGGCGGGGGTGACCTCCACCCGGCAGGCGCGCCCGTCCTCGGGGTCGGGCCGGCGCCGCAGCAGCCCGCGGCGGACGAGCTCGGCGGTCTGCCGGCTGACCGTGGAGGGGTCGGTGCCGATGCGCTCGGCCAGCGCGCCCACGCGCTGGGCGCCGTGGTCGGCGACGACGAGCAGCACGGTGTGCATGGCGCGGTCGGCGCCGGTGTCGGCGCGGGCGATCTGGGCCTTGAGGGCGTGCAGGGCCCGCAGGGTGCGGGTGACCTCGTCCGACAGGGCGGGCAGCAGGGCGCTGCCGCTCGCCGCCGGCGGGCCGGCTGCCGCCGCGCCGGTGTCCGCGGCGGTGTCGTGGTGGGTGGTGCTCAGGGGTCCTCCCTCGGGGTGCTGCGCGCCGCGCGCCGTGGTGCGGGACGGGCGGGGCCGTGGTGGGCTGGTGCGGCGGTCGGGCTGCTGCCGGGCGGTTGCCGGGCGCGTGCCCGGTGCGTCGCGCGGTGGTGGGGGCCGTCGTGGTGTAACGAGTCGGGGCTCCGGGGCGAACTACACCTCGGGGTCGCGGCCCGGCGGGGATCGTTGACTGCTGCACGCAACCACTGAGGACGAAGTTACCAGCCGCGGGCACGCACGGGGGAGCGCAGCATGCTGCACAGGGCAGACGGGTGGACCGCGCGGTCCGCACGAGCGGAGGGGCACCGCCGCCCCGAGCCGTTCGAGCGGGCGCGAGCCCCGTTCCCCGGTGAACCCGAGCGCCGGGAGGCCCGCTCCGTGCCGTCCCCGGACTGGTCCTGCGAGACCACGCTGGCCCCGGAACCGGCCTCCTCGCGAGCCGCCCGCCACGTGGTGGCCGACTGGTGCATCCAGCAGGGCCTCGTGGGCGACGTCGTCGACACCCTCCTGCTCCTGACGGCCGAGGTCGTCACCAACGCCGTCATCCACGGCCGCAGCGACGTCGTCCTGCGCGTGGGCCGCCACGGCTCGCGCGTCCGCGTCGGCGTCGGCGACGAGAACACCCGCCTGCCCCTGCGCCGCGAGCCCGACCCCGACGCCCTCGACGGGCGCGGCATGGCCCTGCTCGAGGCGCTCGCCGACTCCCACGGCGTCGAGGTGCACCCCTTCGGCAAGGTCGTCTGGTTCGACGTGGTCACCCACCTGGCCCCCGTGCGCACCGCGCGCGCCTGCTGAGCGCGCCCGCCGGGCCCGGACCGCCCACGACCGGCAGCGCCCCGACCGCGACCTACCCTGGAGGGCGTGGCTGAGACCCGCCGACCCGCCCGCCAGACGCGCCCCCCGGCCCGGCCCGGCGGTTCCCCGGCGGCAGCCGGCACCCCCGGGGCCACCGGGACGGTGCTCACCACCCTCGCCTGCCTCGCCGCCGCCTGCGCCGCGCTGCTGCTGGCCCTGTCCACCGGCGGCGGGCTGACCCCCTCCGTGCTGGGCGACCCCGGTGCCCTCGTGCGCTACGGGCTGCCGCTGGCCCGCACCGTGCACGACCTGTCGGCGTCCCTGGCCGTGGGCGGCTTCGTCGTGGCCGCGCTCGTGCTGCCGCACCCGTCGGCCGCCTGGTCGCGCGTCGTGCGCGCCGCGGGCGTGGGCGCCGGCGCCTGGACCGTCTCGGCGCTGGCCGTGCTCGTGCTGACCGCCATGGACGTCATCGGCGCGGCTCCCGGCGCCGCCGGCTTCGGCGCCCAGTTCGCCCAGTTCGCCCAGGAGATCGACCTGGGGCGCGCGCTGCTCGTCACGACCGTCCTGGCCGCCGTCGTCGCCACCGTCGGGGCGGCGGCGACCCGTCCGGCCGGGGCCGCCTGGGGGGCGGTGCTGTCCGTCGTCGCCCTCGTGCCCCTGTCGCTGTCCGGGCACGCCTCCGGCTCCGCCTCCCACCAGACGGCCGTCAGCTCGCTGGGCCTGCACCTGGTGGGCGTCACCGTCTGGGTCGGCGGCCTGGCCGCGCTGCTGATCGCCCTGCCGCTGACCGGCCGGCGCGCCGCGGCGGGGGAGCGGGCCGTGGACCTGCCCGCCGTGGCGGCCCGCTACTCCGCGCTCGCGCTGTGGTGCTTCGCGGGCGTGGCCCTGTCCGGCGTCGTCAACGCCGCGGTGCGCCTGGGCGGCTGGTCCGGCCTGGGCACCGCCTACGGCGCCCTCGTCGTCGCCAAGACCGCCGCCCTCGTGCTGCTCGGCGCGTTGGGGGCCTGGCACCGCCGCCGCACCCTGCCGCTGCTGGCCACCTCCCCGCGCGCCTTCTGGCGCGTGGCCGCCGGCGAGCTCGTCCTGATGGCCGCCGCCACCGGGCTGGGCGTGGCCCTCAGCCGCACCCCCACCCCCGTGCCCGAGGACGTCCCCGGCGCCGACCCCGTCAGCGACCTGCTGGGGGAGACCGCGCCCCCGCCGCTGACGGCGGCCCGCTGGTTCACCGAGACCTCCCCGGACCTGCTGTGGCTGCTGATCGGGGGCGGACTGCTCGTCGGGTACCTCCTCGGCGTGCGGGCGCTGCGCCGCCGCGGCGACTGCTGGCCCGCCGGGCGCACCGCGTGGTGGGTCCTGGGCTGCCTGGCGCTGCTGTTCGTGACCAGCGGCGGGCCGGCCGCCTACGGCCGCCTGTCCTTCAGCGCCCACATGCTCCAGCACATGCTGCTGACGATGGCGGTGCCGCCGCTGCTCGTCCTGGGGGCTCCGGTGACGCTGGCGATGCGCGTGCTGCCCGCGCGGCGCGACGGCTCCCGCGGCGCGCGCGAGTGGCTGATGGAGGTCGTGCACTCGCGGTACCTGGCCCTGGTGGGGCACCCGCTGGTGGCGGCCGCGCTCTTCGCCGGCTCGCTGATCGTCTTCTACTACTCGCCGCTGTTCGAGCTGGCGCTGCGCACCCACGTCGGGCACGAGCTGATGATGGTGCACTTCCTGGGCACCGGGTACCTGTTCTCCTCGGTGCTCATCGGCGTGGACCCCGGCCCGCACCGCCCGGCGCACGCGCTGCGGCTCATCCTGCTGCTGGCGACGATGGGTTTCCACGCCTTCTTCGGCGTGGCCCTCATGCAGGGCACCCAGCTGCTGGCGGCCGACTGGTTCAGCCAGGTCGCCCCGGGCACCGACCTGCTGGCCGACCAGCGCAAGGGCGGGGACATCGCCTGGGGCATCGGCGAGGTCCCCACCCTCGTGCTCGTGCTGGGCGTCGCGGTGGCGTGGTCGCGCTCCGACACCCGGGAGAACCGCCGCCGCGACCGCGCGGCCGAGCGCGACGGCGGCCGCGAGCTGGCGCAGTACAACGCCATGCTGGCGCGCCTGGCCGACCACGACCGCGCACCGGAGCAGCCGCGCGAGGGCTAGGTGCACTGCCCGGGGACGTCGGTCGACCGACTGATCGGCGAGGCGTGGCCAAGCGCCGCGTGCAGGCCCAGGACGTGGCCCGAGGACCACGCGCACCAGGCATTGCTCTTCGTGGTCAATCGGTGACCGATGGGCGATGCTGGTCAGGTGGGCACGAAGGTTCTCGGCCGGGGGAGCGGTGGGACCACGGCGATGTGCGTGAGCGGGGGTCGGTCGTTGAAGGTCGTGGCGGGTACTGGTGCGCTGCTGATGAGTGTGGTTGTGGGGGCGGCCTCACCCGCTGTCGCTGCGCCGACAGCGATCGCGCCGGCTGCGGTGACCGTCACCCGACTGGCCGGTGCGGATCGGTACGCCACGGCAGCGGCCATCGCCCGCGCCACCTTTCCCACGGGGCCCTACCTCAGGACCGACGTCGTCGTAGCGCGTGGTGATGCCTTCCCCGACGCGCTGTCCGCGGTGAACCTCACCGGAGCGCGGTACGGGGGCCCAGCCTCCCTGCTGCTGACCGAGCGCGATCGACTGCCGGCTGACAGTGCCGCCGTCGTGGACGCCTCCCACTACATCCACGGCTTCATCGTGGGGGCCGCCGACGTGGTCGGGGACGCGGTCGCCGACCGGGTAGCCGCCGCACAAGAAACGTCGTTCGTCATGCGGATGGGCGGTGCGGACCGCTACGAGACCAACGCGGCCGTCTACCGCACCGCCTACGACGGGGAAGCTGACGTACCGGCGTCGGTGGACGGGCAGCGGACCGCTCTCCTCGTCAGCGGCACCAGCTACGCCGACGCCATCAGCGCTGGCCCGGTCGCCTCCGAGGAGCGGTTGCCGCTGCTGCTGAGCGATCCGACGACGCTCTCGGGCACGGTCGAGGACATCTTCTCGACCAACCGCGACAGGGGCATCACCCAGGTGGTCGTGGTGGGTGGCCCTCAGGCGGTCTCCGAGCAGGTCGTGGCGCAGTTGGAGGCCATGGGGCTGACCGTGCGCCGCGTCGCCGGCGCCGATCGGCAGGCGACGTCGGTGGCGATGTTCGACTTCGCTGCGCAGGAGTTCGGCTGGACACCCCGAAACGTCACCCTGGTCCGCGGTGACGACTTCGCCGATGCCGTGGCCGACGCCACGCGTGCTGGGCGCTGGCACGCGCCGATGCTGCTCACGGCCGGACCCGATGACCTGGGTGGCGCTGCGCGCGCCTTCCTCAGCGCCCACGCCGGTGACGTCACCGGTCTGGAGGTGCTCGGCGACCAGTCGGCCGTCTCCGACGCGGTCGTCGCCGACGCGGTGAACGCCGTCACCGGGCGGACGTGACCGGGGGCCCGGTGCCCGCGCGGGCTCCGGGCCCGCCGCCGGCGATCAGGCCAGCTGCACGTCCAGCACCGAGGCGTCCACGGTCTTGGTGAACGGGCACAGCGCCAGCGCCTGCTCCAGCACCGCGGAGGCGTCGGTGCCCGCGTCGGGCAGCGTCACGCGCAGCGCGTAGCGGGCGGTGTAGCCGGGGTCGCCCTTGGCCAGGGTCACGCGGGTCTCGACCTGCGCGCCCTCGGTGCTGCCGCCGGTGCTGGAGGTGGCGATGCGCAGGGACTCCATCAGGCAGCTGCCGAGCGCGGCGGCCATGAGCTGCTCGGGGTTGGTGCCGTTGCCGGTGCCGTCCAGGCTGGTCGGCTCGCTGACGTCCAGGGCGAGGGCGCCGTCGTCGGAGCGGGCCGAGCCCGGCGACGAGGTGACGACGGCCGTGTACAGGTCGTTGGTCATGCCCCCGACGCTAGGGCGCCGGGACCCGGCCCGCTCGGCGATCACCGGGGACTCCCGCCGCACCCCGCCGCACCCCGCCGCGCCGCGCCCGGCCGGTGACCGCGATGATGGGCGGGCAGCACCGCGAGGACCCCGCAGCCTGGAAGGACCAGCGACGCTCATGGACAACGCCGCCGTGCCCGACTTCACGGTCGAGACCCTCGGCCCCTGCACCGTCGACTCCCCGCTGGCGCCGCGGTTGCAGGCCCGCCGCACGACCCACCACTACATCGACGAGACCGACCGGGTCCTGTTCGACGACACCCTGTCCAAGGTGTCGCGGCGGGTCGAAGGCCAGCACGACCTCGGCGTGCTGACCGACCTGCCCAGCCTGGAGCCCACCGGCCCGCGCAAGAAGATCTTCTTCGACCCCTCCAAGACCCGCGTGGGCATCGTGACCTGCGGCGGGCTGTGCCCCGGCATCAACAACGTCATCCGCGGGCTCGTCTCGGAGCTGACGAACCACTACGGCGTGCGCCGCATCTACGGGTTCAAGAACGGCTACCAGGGCTTCGTGCCGCGCTACGGGCACGACGTCGTCGACCTGACCCCGGACACCGTCGAGGGCATCGACGCCGAGGGCGGCACCATCCTGGGCAGCTCGCGCGGGCAGCAGGACACCGCGGAGGTCGTGGACTGCCTGGAACGCATGGGCATCGGGGTGCTGTTCGTCATCGGCGGCGACGGCACCCTGCGCGGGGCGCAGAAGATCTGCGCGGAGGTCGCCGAGCGCGGGCTGAAGATCGCGGTGGTCGGCATCCCCAAGACCATCGACAACGACATCCCCTTCATCGACCAGAGCTTCGGGTTCCAGAGCGCGTTCAGCGAGGCCACGCGCTCGATCCGCTCGGCGAAGGTGGAGGCCCGCACGGCACCCAACGGCGTGAGCATCGTCAAGCTCATGGGGCGCCACTCGGGTTTCATCGCCTGCTACGCGGCCCTGGCGCAGAACGACGCCGACTTCGTCCTGATCCCCGAGGTGCCGTTCGTGCTGGAAGGACCCGGGGGGTTCCTGGAGCTGCTGCGGGCCAAGGTCGCCAGCCAGGGGCACGCCCTGGTGGTGGCGGCCGAGGGCGCCGGGCAGGAGCTCTTCGACGACGACGACCAGCGCGACGCCTCGGGGAACAAGAAGCTGCAGGACGTGGGCCGGCTGCTGCGCCAGGCCGTCGCGGACGACTTCGCCGCGAACGGCGTGGAGCTGAACCTGCGCTACATCGACCCCAGCTACGTCATCCGCTCCGTCCCGGCGAACCCGTACGACAGCGTGTACTGCGTCCGCCTGGCGCACGCCGCCGCGCACGCGGCGATGGCCGGGCGCACGAACATGGTGGTGGGTCGCTGGCGCCGCCGGTTCGTGCACATCCCGATCCGCCTGGCGGTGTCGGCGCGCAACCAGGTCGACCCGCACGGCGACCTGTGGTGGTCGGTGCTGGAGGCCACGGGGCAGCCGTGGTCGTTCGGCGGTGCGCCGGCGGAGCGGGTCACCGTGTTCGGTGGGCAGTGAGGTCCAGCGAGCAGTGACGTTCCCCTGACCTTCCGTCACGCGTCACCGGGAGGTCACAGAGTTCGCACAGGGTGGGGTGTGCCCCCGGACGCGCACGGAGCGCCGGGTGTCGACGAGAGCCGACGAAAGGCCACCCCACCGCCATGAGCACCACCTCCCCCCTGCCCCGGACCCCGTTCCGCCGGCGCCGCACCCTGGCCGCCGCCGCGGTCGCGCTGGTCGGCGCGAGCGCCCTCACCGCCTCCCTGGAGACCTCCTCCTCGGCCGCCCCCGTGCAGCCCGCACCCGCCGCCCCCGAGCGGTACGTGGGTTCCGTCGAGGTCGTCCGCGACGCAGGTGCCGCCCAGACCCTGCGCAGCGACGGGAACACTCTGCGGGGCACCGTGTTCGAAGACTCCGACCGCGACGGCCGCAGCGACGGCGAGGAGGGCGTGGCCGGCGTCGCCGTCTCCAACGGCCGCGACGTCGTCCGCACCGACGAGCAGGGCCGCTACGAGCTGCCCGCGTTCGACGGCATGACCGCGTTCGTCACCCAGCCGTCCGGCTGGCAGGTCCCCGTCGACGAGGACGGCGTCGCCCAGTTCCACTACCACCACCTGCCCGCCGGTTCCCCGGAACTGCGCTTCGGCGGCCTGGCCCCCACCGGCCCGCTGCCGTCGGCGGTGAACTTCCCGATCGTGCGCGGCGACGAGCAGGCCCAGGACGACCAGGCCCGCTGCGCGGTCCTCGCCGACGTGCAGACCTACAACGGCCGCGAGCTGGGTTTCGCCCGCGACGGCCTCGTGGCCGACCTCGTCGGCCTGCAGCGCGACGAGCGGGAGCAGGGCGAGGAGCAGCGCCTGGCCGAGTGCGGCGCGCTCATGCTCGGCGACGTCGCCGGCGACGACCTGGGGCTGTACCCGCGCATCAAGGACGTCCTGGGTGCCTCCGGCCTGCCGCTGCGCTTCGTGCCCGGCAACCACGACATCGACTTCGACTCCACCGACCCCGCGCACTCCTTCGACACCTACAAGCGCGAGCTCGGCCCCACCACGTACTCCTACGACGTGGCCGACGTCCACTACGTCGTGATGAACAACGTGAAGTACCCCTGCGGGCCGCAGGACGACCCGAACGGGGACCGCCCGCACTGCGCCGACCCCGAGGGTGCGCCCAGCTACTCCGGCGTCCTCGGCCAGGAGCAGCTGGACTGGCTCGAGGCCGACCTGGCCGAGGTGCCCGAGGAGAAGCTGGTCGTCGTGGCCACCCACATCCCGATGGTCTCCTTCGCCGACGCCACCTCCACGAAGCACCAGACCGCCGACGTGCTGAAGCTGTACGAACTGCTCGAGGGCCGTCCCGCGCTGTCGGTGTCCGGGCACACCCACTCCACCGAGCGCATGCTCACCGGTGACAGCTACGCCGGGTGGGAAGAGGCCGTCGGCGTCACGGAACTGCCGTTCCCGCACGTCGTCGCCGGCGCCCCCAGCGGCGACTGGTACTCCGGCGACCTGGGCGTCGAGGGTCGTCCCATGGCGCTGCAGCGCGACGGCGCCCGCCCCGGTTTCCTGACGCTCGACGTCGACGGCAGCGAGTTCACCGACACCTTCCACGTCATCGGCGAGGACGTGCAGGAGCAGATGGCCCTGTCGCTGAACTCCCCGCGCTGGCGCGACTGGTTCACGCAGCTCGTGACCTTCGCCGAGGGCCGCGAGGCCGGCGAGTGGGACGCCGTGCCGCCGGTGAACGTCAACGACCTGGGCGACCCGGGCCTGGTGACGCCCGGCGACCTGGCGCAGGACACGTTCCTGACCGCGAACGTCTGGTACGGCTCGTCCGACACCGAGGTGTCCGTCTCCATCGACGGCGGCGCGCCGCAGCCGGCGACCCGCACCCAGCAGGCCGAGGGCGAGGCTCCCAACACCGGCGCCCGCTTCGCCGACCCGGCCGCCGCCACCCGCCAGCTGCAGGTGGCCCGCTTCGGCTTCGAGAGCACCTCGGGGAACGAGTACGCGCAGGGCTTCGAGCTGTACGACGGCAGCGAGTACGGCCCCGGCCCCGCGCAGCCGGGGAACAACCTCGCCGACCGCGCCACGCACATCTGGCAGCACCGCCTGCCCGCCGGCCTGGCCGAGGGCGTGCACACCGCCGAGGTGACCGTCACCGACGGCGCTGGCCGGCAGTACACCGACACCCACACCTTCGAGGTCCGCGCGGAACTTCCGCGCCAGGACTTCCGCACGGAGGTCTTCGAGGACTCCGAGGGCTGAGCCCGCACCCCACACGCACGGCGCCCCGCACCCCGCCAGGGGGTGGGGGGCGCCGACGGCGAGGAGGA
>NZ_JBJLSE010000090.1:0-16186 GCF_050871845.1 Kineococcus arenarius subsp. arenarius | reverse complement strand
GTGATCAAGGAAGTTGCAACTTCCTTGATCACCGCGGGGTGGGGCGGGGGCGCGCTCAGGGCAGCAGGAGCAGGCCGTCCTCGACGAGGCGGCGCACGCGCGGCAGCAGCTGCGCGCGCAGCCCGGCCGCGTCCTCCTCCAGCAGCACCGCCAGACCCGCGGTGATCTGCCCCACCGTCAACTCCCCGTCGCACGCCCCCACCAGGCCCGCCAGGTCCCCGTCGGCCTGCACCGCCCGGCGCAGCCCGCCGCCCTGGCGCAGCAGCAGCACGCGCGGGTCCGGGTCCCCGGGGGCGTGGTGGCGCTCGTCGGTGACGTCCGGCGCCACCCGCAGCGCCGTGCCGGCCAGCGCCTCGTCGTCCAGCTCCACCAGGCGGTCGTGCGCGGCCAGGCCGGCGGCGAGCACCCCGCCCAGCGGGTCGCTCAGGGTGGACAGCACCTCCTCGAAGCGGCGCAGCGACACCCCCTCGCGGGACGGGCGGCGCAGCGTCACCACGCCGAAACCCACCCCGGTGACCCCGCGGGCGGCGAAGTCGTCCAGCCACGCCGCGTACAGCTCGTCGAAGACCGGCCCGGGCTTCTGCCCGCCGTCGCGGATCCACGTCTCGGCGTACAGGGCCGGGTCGGCGACCTCGCGTTGCACCACCCAGGCGTCCAGGCCGGTGCCCTCCAGCCACCCCTCCAGCCGCTGCGACCAGTGCTCGCCGTCGCGCAGCTCCCAGTTGCCCAGCAGCTGCGCCACCCCGCCCGGCGCCAGCACGTCGCCGACCCCGCCGACCAGGCGCGCCACCAGCGAGTCCCCGGGCATGCCGCCGTCGCGGTACTCGTACTGCGGCACCCCCGGCCGGCGCGGGGTGATGACGAACGGGGGGTTGGAGACCACCAGGTCGAAGCGCTCCCCCTGCGCGACCGGCTCCAGCAGCGAGCCGTGCCGCAGGTCCAGGCGCACCCCGTTCAGGGCGGCGTTCACCGCCGCCAGGTCCAGGGCCCGCTCGGAGGTGTCGGTGGCCACCACCCGGCGCGCGTGCCGGGAGGCGTGCAGGGCCTGGACGCCGCAGCCGGTGCCCACGTCCAGCACCCGGTCCACGGGCGTGCGCACCGTCGCCGAGGCCAGCGTCAGCGACGCCCCGCCCACGCCCAGCACGTGGTCCGAGCGCAGCGCCTGGCCCGTGGCCAGCTCGCCGAGGTCGCTGACCAGCCACCACGACGCCGCGCCCGCGGCGTCGTCGACCTCGTAGGGGCGCAGGTCCACCAGCGGGCGCACCTCGTCGCCCGGCTGCTCACCGGCCGCGGCCACCAGGCCCAGCGCGACCGCGCCCGCGGTGCCGGTGCGCGGCAGGGCCGCGTCCAGCTCACCGCGGGTGACCGCACGGCCCAGCGTGCAGCAGCGCAGCAGCACCGCCGCCGGCTCGCGGGAACCCTCCGTCGCCCGCAGCGCCGGCAGCGGCTGCTCGCGGTCCAGGGCGGCCGAGGCCACGTCCCCGACGAGCTCGCCCACGCCGTCGACGGTGTACCCGGCGCCGGCGAGGTCCTCGCGCAGTCCGGACAGCAGTTCGAGGGGGTTCACGCCCCGATCGTGCCAGCGCTCACGACTTGCCCAGGTCCAGCCCCTGCTCCTCGGGCACGTCCACGCCACCCGTGGGGGCGGCCGCGTCCACCTTCCGGTTCCGGCTGGCCACCACCGCGACCACGATGACGACCGTGGCCGCCGCGGCGATGCCGTAGCGCAGCCACGGGTTCGCCCCCTCCCCCAGGCTGAGGGAGACCACGGCCGGCGCCACCAGCAGCGCCACCAGGTTCATCACCTTGATGAGCGGGTTGATCGACGGACCGGCGGTGTCCTTGAACGGGTCGCCCACGGTGTCGCCGATGACCGTGGCGGCGTGCGCCTCGGAGCCCTTGCCGCCGTGGTGACCGTCCTCGACGAGCTTCTTGGCGTTGTCCCACGACCCGCCGGAGTTCGACAGGAACACCGCCATGAGGACGCCCGCGGCGATCGCCCCGCCCAGGAAACCGGCCAGCGGCGCCACGCCCAGGCCGAAGCCGACCGCGATGGGTGCGAACGCCGCCAGCAGACCCGGGGTGGCCAGCTCGCGCAGCGCGTCGCGGGTGCACAGGTCCACCACCCGGCCGTGGTCGGGCTCCTCGGTGCCCTCCATGATCCCGGGGTGCTCGGCGAACTGCCGGCGCACCTCCAGCACCACGGCGCCGGCGGAGCGGCCCACCGCGTCCACCGCCAGGCCGGAGAACAGGAACACCACCGCCGCGCCCAGCAGCACCCCGACCAGCGTCGTGGGCGTGGAGACGGAGAAGTCCCCGATGGTGCGCTGCAGGTACTGCGAGGGCGCCTCGATGCCCGCCACGACCTCGTTGATGCGGCTGCTCACCGCCTCCTGGTAGGAGCCGAACAGCGCGGTCGCCGCCAGCACCGCCGTGGCGATCGCGATGCCCTTGGTGACGGCCTTGGTGGTGTTGCCCACCGCGTCCAACTCGGTGAGGACGGCGGCACCGGCCTCGTCGACGTCGCCGCTCATCTCCGCGATGCCCTGGGCGTTGTCGCTGACCGGGCCGAAGGTGTCCATCGCCACGATGACCCCGACGGTCGTCAGCAGCCCGCACCCGGCCAGGGCGATGAGGAACATCGCCAGCGCCAGGATCCCGCCGGCCAGCAGGAACGCGAAGTACACCGCGCCGGCGATGACGAGGGTCGTGTACACGGCCGACTGCAGGCCCAGGCCGATGCCGCTGAGCACGACCGTGGCCGGGCCGGTCAGCGACGCCCCCGCCACGTCGCGGGTGGGGCGCGACTCGGTGCCCGTGTAGTAGCCGGTGATCCACAGGATCAGGACGGCCAGCAGGATCCCCAGGAACACGGCGCTGAGGGCCACCAGCCGCGGGTCGCCCTCCAGCACCCCCACCGACGCGTCCGCGCCGGCGAAGCCGGAGAACGTGGCCGGCAGGTACGCGAAGGAGGCGATCGCCGTGCCCACCAGCGCCACTGCGGCCGAGAGGTAGAAACCGTTCTGGATGCTCGTCAGGCCGCTGACGCCCGGCTTGGCCCGCACCAGCAGCACGCCCAGGGCCGCGGTGATCGCACCGATGGCCGGCACCAGCAGCGGCAGGACCAGGCCCTCCTCGCCGATCGCGGTGCTGCCCAGGATGACCGCGGCGACGATCGTCACCGCGTACGACTCGAACAGGTCCGCGGCCATGCCCGCGCAGTCGCCGACGTTGTCGCCGACGTTGTCGGCGATGGTGGCGGGGTTGCGCGGGTCGTCCTCGGGGATGCCCTGCTCGATCTTCCCGACCAGGTCGGCGCCGACGTCGGCGGCCTTGGTGAAGATGCCGCCGCCCACGCGCATGAACATCGCCAGCAGCGCCGCACCGAACCCGAAGCCCTCCAGCACCGTGGGGGCGTCGTCCTCGTACACCAGCACCGCCACCGAGGCGCCCAGCAGGCCCAGGCCCACGGTCGTCATCCCGACGACACCGCCGGTGCGGAACGCCAGGCGCATGCCGGCCTCGCGCCCGCCGGCGCCCTCGCGGGCCGCGGCCGCCACGCGCACGTTCGCGCGCACCGCCAGCGACATGCCGAGGTAGCCGATCGCCGAGGAGAACAGCGCCCCCACGAGGAAGGCGACGCTGCGGGCCGCGCGCAGGTCCCAGCCGTCCGCGGGCAGCGCCAGCAGCAGCAGGACCACGGCGACGGCGAACCACGCCAGGGTGCGGAACTGCCGGCGCAGGTAGGCGGCGGCCCCGGCCTGGACGGCGCCGGCGATGGCGCGCATCCGCTCGGTGCCCTCACCGGCCGCCAGCACCTGCCGGCGGAACACCCACGCCGCGACCAGCGCGGCGACCGACACCACCGCCACGGCGGCGACGATGCCCTGCGCAGTGCTGGAAAGACCACCGGACGTGTTCATCCGTCCTCCTCGTCGTGCCGCGACCTGCACGCAGAGTAGGACCCGACCCACCGAACGTGCGACGTGACGCGATCACAAATCGAGGCGCCCGGTCCCGCGGGACCGGGCGCCTCGGCCCCTCGAGCTCAGGCGGGAGCGGGCGCGCCGGCGCCGTCCCGCTCGCGGACCCAGGTCAGCCGCACGCCGCCCGGGGCGACCGCGGGGGCGCTGCTGCCGGCCGCGCCCGTCATCAGCGCCAGCGACAGCGGATCCTCGGTGGTGGCCGTCGCCGCCTCCTCGGGCAGCGGCGAGCCGTCCTCCCCGCAGCGCAGCACCGTCACGTCCAGCCGGTCCTCGTCGTCGCTCAGGCGCATGTCGACGAGGCCGGCGCGACCCGCGACCGCGTCGGTGGCGCTGACCGCACGGGCGCACGCCTCACCGATCGCGATGCGGATCTCGTCCAGCTGGTCCTCGCCGAACCCCGCGCGCCGGGCCACCGACACCGCCACGAGCCGGGCGGTGCGGACGTGCTCGGGCAGCGGGGTGAAGCGCAGGTCGACGGTGGGCACGATCCGCTCAGGACGCCGTGTTGGCCTCATCGGCCGCGGTCGACGCGGCGATGGCCTCGGCGACCGTGTCGTGGATCGGGAACACCTTGGTCAGGCCGGTGATGCGGAAGACCTTGAGGATCTTCTCGCGCTGGCAGACCAGGTGCAGGGAGCCGTCGTGCGAGCGGACCCGCTTGAGGCCGCCGACCAGGACGCCCAGGCCCGTGGAGTCCAGGAACTCCACGCCCTCCATGTCCACCACCAGGTGGTGGTGGCCGGCGCCGACGAGCTCGTTGAGCCGCTCGCGCAAGGTCGGTGCGGTGTAGACGTCGATCTCACCGGACACCTCGACGACGGTCCGGCCGCTCTCCTCACGGCTGGTCACCGACAGGTCCACAGGACCCCTCCTCGCTGCTGCTGGCGTCGAACGTGCCGGGCGACACGCCCTCGTGCATTGAACCATCGCGCTGAGTGAGGGGCGCGCTCAGCGGTCCCGGCCCGCCCCGCCGGCGGGCGACACTGGTGCGGTGACGCGGGCGGCAGGACGGAGTCGGCCGTCCCCGCCGGAGGCCGGGACGGCCCCCGGGGAGGTGTCCACCGAGCTGCCCGTCGGGGTGCCCGGGCAGGCGTCCGGCGCCTGGGACGACCTGCTGCGGGAGGGCGCGCGCACCGGCCGGCTGCGGCACGTGGAGGTCCTGCCGGCGCGGGCGGGAGAGCGCGCGGACTGGCCCGCCTGGGCCGACCCGGAGGTCGTCGCAGCGCTGGAGCGCGGCACCGGGGGCCTGCCCTGGCGGCACCAGGTCCTGGCGGCCGACGCCGTGCGGGCGGGCCGCTCCACGGTCCTGGCCGCCGGCACCGCGTCGGGCAAGTCGCTCGCCTTCCAGCTGCCGCTGCTCACCGAGCTGCGCCGCCCGCCCGCCGACGGCACCGACGGGCGCGGCGCCACCGCCCTGTACCTGGCTCCCACGAAGGCGCTGGCCGCCGACCAGGACGCCCGCTTGCGCGCGCTGGGCCTGGACCGGCCGGTCACCGCCACCTACGACGGGGACACCCCGCCGGAGGTGCGCCGCTGGGTGCGGCGCAACGCCTCCCTGGTCCTCACGAACGTCGACATGCTGCACCGCTCGCTGCTGCCCGGCCACGAGCGGTGGGCGCCGTTCCTGCGCCGGCTGCGCTTCGTGGTGGTCGACGAGTGCCACACGTACCGGGGCGTGTTCGGTTCGCACGCGGCGGCGGTGCTGCGCCGCCTGCGCCGGCTGGCCGCGCGCTACGGCGCCGAGCCGGTGTTCGTGCTCGCCTCCGCCACCGTCGCCGAGCCGGCCACCACCGCCCGGCGCCTGACGGGCGTGGACGTCGGGGCCGTCACCGAGGACACCTCCACCCGCCCGCGGGTGTCGGTGGCGCTGTGGGAGCCGCCGCGCCGTGAGGGCACCGGGCAGGACGCCGGCGGCGAGCAGCGCACCGCGACCGCGGAGACCGCCGACCTGCTGGCGGGCCTGGTCCGGCGCGGCGTGCGGACCCTGGCGTTCGTGCGCAGCCGCGCGGGCGCGGAGTCCGTGGCCGCCGGGGCGCGCCGGCGCCTGCTGGAGGACGCCCCGCACCTGGCGACCTCGGTGCTCGCCTACCGCGGCGGCTACCTGCCGGAGGAGCGCCGCGAGCTGGAGGAGGGCCTGCGCTCGGGCCGCGTGCTGGGCATGGCCTCCACGCGCGCCCTGGAGCTGGGCGTGGACGTGGCGGGCCTGGACGCGGTGCTCATCGCCGGCTGGCCCGGCACCCGCGCCTCGTTCCGCCAGCAGCTGGGCCGGGCCGGGCGCCGCGACCGGCCGGCGCTGGGCGTCTTCGTCGCCCGCGACGACCCGCTGGACACCTACCTCGTGCACCACCCCGAGGCCCTGTTCGGCGTGGACGTGGAGGCCACGGTGCTGGACCCCTCCAACGCGTACGTCCTGGCCCCGCACCTGGCGGCGGCCGCGCAGGAGCTGCCGCTGACCGAGGCCGACCTGGACCTGTTCGGCCCGGCCGCGGCCGGCGTGCTGGACCTGCTGGTGGCGCGCGGCATGCTGCGCCGGCGGGCGCGGGGCTGGTTCTGGACCCGGCCGGAACGCGCCTGCGACCTGACCGACCTGCGCGGCGCCGGCGGGACCGTGCGGGTCGTGGAGACCCGCACCGGGCGGGTGCTGGGCACCGTGGAGGCCGGCGCGGCGGACTCCTCGGTGCACGCCGGCGCCGTCCACGTGCACCAGGGCCGCAGCTACGTCGTCGACGAGCTGGACCTGGCCGGCGGCGTGGCGCTCGTGCACGCCGAGACCCCCGAGCACACCACCCACGCCCGCAGCCGCAGCGAGGTGCGGGTGCTGGCCGTCGAGGAGGAGGCCGTGCACGGCCCGCTCACCGCGTCCCGCGGGGTGGTGGAGGTGACCAGCCGGGTGACGGGCTTCCTGCGCCGCCGCGTCGGCACGGGGCAGGTCCTCGGCGAGGAACCGCTGGACCTGCCCGAGCGCCGGCTGCGCACCCGCGCCACGTGGTGGTCGCTCGAGGCGGACACCGCCGTGGGCGCAGCGCCGGCGCGGCTGCCCGGTGCGCTGCACGCCGCCGAGCACGCCGCGATCGGGCTGCTGCCGCTGCTGGCGACCTGCGACCGCTGGGACCTGGGGGGGCTGTCCACGGCGCTGCACTCGGACACCGGCCGGCCCACCGTGTTCGTGCACGACGCGGTCCCCGGCGGGGCGGGGTTCAGCGACCGCGGCCACCAGCGGCTGCGGGAGTGGCTGGGCGCCACCCGCGACGCCGTGCGCGCCTGCCGCTGCACCGCCGGCTGCCCCGCCTGCGTGCAGTCGCCCAAGTGCGGCAACGGCAACGAGCCGCTGGACAAGGCCGGGGCGATCGCCGTGCTCGACGTCGTGGTGACCGCCCTGGACGCCGGCGCACCCTGAGCCCCCGGCACCCGCACCGCACCGCACCGCACCGCCCCGCCCCGCCCCGCCCCGCGCGGGTGGTCACGGGAGCACCGCCCCGCCCGGGGCCGCGCCGGCGCGCGCCGCCGCCCGCGCCGGGGTGCCGGCCAGCAGCGCGGCGAACGGGCCGCCCACCACCACCTCGGCCTCCACCCGCACCGAGCCGTCGGCGGCGACGGCGCACCCGCCGGCGGCGCCGTTGGCCCGCAGCACCCGCTGCGCCCGCTCGCAGGCCGGGCCGTCGGCCCGGCCCAGCGCGGCGTCGGCCCCGGCGAGCGCCGCGAGGTCCGCCGCCGCCCGCGCCCGGTGCCCGGCCGCGACGGCCGCGCCCAGGCCCGCCACGGCCACCGCCAGGGCCAGGGCCGCGGCCACGACGCCGAGCAGCAGGACGCTGCCGCTGCCGCCGTCCCGGGGCGCACCGCGCGCGCTCACGAGCCCGCACCGCTGACGCCTCCGGCGACGGCCGCCTCGACGGCGGCGGTGGCCGCCGAGCGGGCCAGCACCTCGCCGCCCAGGGGGCCGGCGAGGCGCTGCACCGAACGCACCTCCACCCGCACCGTCCCGGCGCCCACCCGCACGTCGACGGAGGCCCCCGCCGGGGCGGCGGCCGAGGCGGTGGCCCGGACCACCGCCTCGACCTCGCCGCGGGCGGCCGCGCGGGCCCCGGCCCGGGCGGCGTCCACGCAGCCCACCTGGGCCAGGACGGCCCGGGCGGCGCCCAGCAGCAGCGCGAGCACCAGGAGGACGGCCGGCAGCGCGACGGCGAACTCCGCGACCACCGACCCCTCCTCGCGCGAGCGCCGCTCCCTCACCCGAGAGCCAGCGCCTGGCGAACCACTCCCAGGAGCAGCCCGCGCACCTCGTCGCTGCTGAGGATCGCGATGAGGAGCCCGGCGAAGCCGCACGCCGCCAGCGTCGCCATCGCGTACTCGGCCGTCGCCATCCCCTCGTCCCCGGTCCCGGCCGCCGCCTCCCGGCGCGGCACCTCGCCCCGCCCCGGCGCCTCACCCCGCCCCGGCGCCTCGCCCCGCCGCGACCCCGCGTCCCGCACGTGCTCGTCCACCCGTGTCCTCCTCACCGCCGGCGCCAGGCCGGCCCTACCGGGCCGGCACCCCGCCGGCCCGGCACCACCCTGTGCGCCGGGACGGCGCCGCGACCGCCGCCCGCGGGGCGGTTGTGGAGGCCGGGGGGTGCCGGGCGGTTGTGGAGCGCGCGGCACCTCACCCGGCGAGGACGTCGCGGGCCAGGGTGAGCACCACCGGGACGACGCCCAGCAGCAGGAACGCGGGCAGCGTGCACAGCCCGAGCGGCAGCACCAGCTGCGAGCCCAGGCGGGCGGCGGCCTCGGCACCGGCGCGGCGGCGCTCGGCGCGGTGCTGGGCGGCGGCGGAGACGAGCAGGGAGGCCGTGGAGGCCCCCGTGCGCGCCGACAGCAGCAGCGGGTCCGCCAGCGGCCGCCACCGCTGCGACGCCCCCTGCCAGGCCCGCTCGGCGTCGGCGCCGCCGTCCAGCTGCGCGCACACCCGGGCCAGGTCCGCGGGGACGGCACCGGGCGCGGCCTGCACGGCCTCGCGCAGCGCCCGCCCCGGCGGGAGCCCGGCGCCGACGGCCACGGCGGTCAGCTCCAGCAGCACCGCGAGGTCGGGCGCGGGCGGCGGTGGCGGGGGGCGCAGCCGCCGCACCGGGGCGCTCACCCGCGCCCGCAGCGGGGTGCGGGTGCGTGCGGACGCGTCGTCGCCGTGCTGCGCGCTGCGGCGTCCGGAGCCGCCCGCGAGCAGCAGCGCGGCGGCGAGCAGCAGGGCGACCGCCGCCCCGGCCGTCGCAGGGCTCACGAGCCGCCCACCGCGGTCGCGGCGCGCACCAGGCGCGCGCTCCACCAGCGGCCGCCCAGCAGCAGGGCCGTCCCGGCGAGCGCGCACGCGCGCCCGGCACCGGTGCCCAGCAGCGCCTCCCAGGGCGGTGCGCCGAGGGCGGCCCCCAGGGCGAGCCCCGCCAGGGGCAGCAGCGAGACGGTGCGCGCGCTGACCCGCGCCCCCGCGGTGGCGGCCCGCAGCGCGGCGCGGGCGTCGGCCTCGGCCCACGCGGCCGCCGCGCACTGCTCCAGCGCCTCCGCGGCCGGCGCCCCGGTGCGCTCGACGAGCCGCCACACCGCCCGCACGCCCTCCGGCGCGGACGGGGCGGGGCCGGGGCGCGCACCCGCCCCGGCACCGAGCGCCCCGTCCCCGGCGTCCCCCGCGGCAGGTGCGTCCTCGGCGTACCGCCAGGCCTGCGCGGGGGTCAGGCCGGCGCGCAGCAGGGCCGCGACGCGCTCGGCGAGCCGCGCGCCGACCAGGAGGTCCTCGTCCGGAGGCGGGCGGCGGCGCCGGGCGCGACGCGGGCGGGCGGGCGCGGGACCGGGCCCGCGGGGGTCGCTGCGCACCGGCGCGCGGGGCCCGGCCGCGACGGCGGCCCCCACGAGGGCCGCGACCGCTGCGGCGGCGCTCACGGCAGGTCCAGGCCCAGCCGCCCGGCGAGGTGCGGCCACCCGGGCCCGCACCGCACCGCACCGCCGTCGTCCAGCTGCAGGGCCGGCACCACCCCGGCGCGGCCGGTGGCCGTGGGACGCACCAGCGCCACCTCGGCCAGACCGCGCCGGCCGCCGCGCCGCGCCACGTGCAGCACCACGTCCACACCGGCCAGCAGCTGGGCGTCGACCGCTGCCGGCGCCGAGCCGGCGGCCGCGGCCAGGGCGTGCAGCCGGGGCACCACGTCGGCCGCGGTGTTGGCGTGCACGGTGCCGGCACCACCGGCGTGACCGGTGTTGAGCGCGGCCAGCAGGTCGCGCACCTCCGCGCCGCGGCACTCGCCGACGACGAGGCGGTCGGGGCGCATCCGCAGCGCCTGGCGGACCAGCACGTCCAGCCCCACCCCGCCACGGCCCTCGACGTTCTCGTGGCGCGCCTCCAGGCGCACCACGTGGGGGTGGTCGGGGCGCAGCTCCCCGGAGTCCTCGACGAGGACGATCCGCTCACCGGGGTCGACCTCGCCGAGCAGGGCCTGCAGCAGCGTCGTCTTGCCCGTGCCGGTGCCGCCGCTGACGAGCACGGACAGGCGCGCGGCCACGACGGCGCGCAGCACCGGCAGCCAGCCGTCGGGCACCCCGCCGGCGGCCGCCAGCTGCTCCAGCCGCCAGCGGCGCAGGGCGGGCACGCGCAGGCTCACGCAGGTGCCGTCGGGCGCCAGGGGCGGCAGCACGGCGTGCAGCCGGGTGCCGTCGGCGAGGCGGGCGTCCACGAACGGGCTGGCCTCGTCCAGCCGGCGCCCGGCGCCGGCCGCCAGTCGCACCGCGAGCGCCCGCACCTGCTCCTCACCACCCACCTCGACGCCGGCGGGCCGCAGGCCGCGGCCGTCGTCCACCCACACGCGCCCGCCGCCGTTGACGAGGACGTCGGTGACGCCCTCCAGCGCGAGCAGCGGCTGCAGCGGGCCCGCGCCGCTGACCTGCGCGCGCACGTCGTCGACCAGGCGCAGCAGGGCGGCGGCCCCGAGGACCACGCCCTCGGCGCGGGCCGCCTCGGCCACCGCCGCCGGTTCCACCGGCCCGCGCAGCCGGGAGCGCACCCGCTCGGCCAGCTCCTGCCCGGCCGCCGCGCTCACCACGACGGCACCGCCGCGACGGGGGCCTCGGCGCCGGCCGCCGCCCACCGCGCCGCGAAGGCGCGCACCGCGCTGCGGCGACCGGTGGGCAGGCCCTCGCCGCGCTCCAGGGACGCCTCGAGGTCCCGCTCGCCGCGCAGGACGGCGGCCAGCGGCGCACCGACGACGTCGGCGAGGGCCTCCGCGTCCGTCCCGGCGCCGACGTCGCGCAGGACGAGCCGGACCTCGGGGGCGGCACCGCCGGCGGTGGTGGCGCCGGTGAGGCGGCGCACCTCGTCGACGGTGCAGCAGGCCGAGGCGGCGGCGCGGGTGGTGGCCGGCGCGACGACCAGCACCTCCCCGCACGCGCCCAGGACGTCGGCGCACGAGGTCCCCAGGCGTCCGCGCGGCAGGTCCACGACGGTGGTGGCGAACGCGCTGCGGGCGGCGCGCAGGACGGCGGTGAGCGCCTCCGGGGTCGGGCCGCTGCCGGTGCGCCGGTCCCCGGCGAGCAGGTGCAGCCCGTCCTCGAGGCGCACCGTCGAGCGCAGCACGTCCGGCCGCAACCGCCCGGAGACGCCGGCGAGGTCCTCCCAGCGCAGCCCCGGCAGCTGGTCGGCCCCCACCAGCAGGTCCAGGCCGCCGGAGGCCGGGTCCGCGTCCAGGAGCAGGACGTCCCCGGCCGGTGCGGCGGCCGCGGCGAGGGCGGCGGCCAGGACGCTGGCACCGCCCCCGCCGCAACCGCCCACGACCCCCACGACGCGGCCCTCGGGGCGGGGGCCGCCGGCCGCGTCGACCAGCCGGTCCACGAGCCAGGGCTCGGCCTCCGGCAGCAGCGCGGCGTGGTCGGCGTCGACCTCTGCGGCGTGCCGCCACCACTGCGGGCCCACGGGGGCGCGGCCGACGAGGACGACCTCGGAGGCCCCGCGCGCCCGCGCCTCGGCGACCCGGTGGGCGGGGGTGCCGGCCCCGACCATCAGCAGCGGCGGCACCCGGGCGGGGACGCCGCCGGCCCCGGTGGGCGGCTCGGGCAGCACGGTGCAGCCGGCCGCCTCGGCCAGGCGCAGCACGGCGGCGGTGAGGTCGGCGTCGGCGCCGAGCAGGGCCGCACCGGGCGCGGGGCCGTCCTCGGCAGCGCGGTGGTGCGGACGGGGGGCAGCGGGCACGGGGGCCTCCAGGCGGGTCGCGGTGGTCGCGATCACCGTGGCGCCCCGGTGCGGCCCGTCCCGGCCGGCGCGCAGGTGCCTGTGGACGCTGCGGGAGGGCTGCGGCTGTGGAGACGGCGGTGTCGCCGTGGCCGCGGGAGGGGGAAAGACGACGGCCCCCGCTGGGGGGGAGCGGGGGCCGTCCACGGTCCGGCTCGGGGGGGATGAGCCGGGCCCGCGATGTCGCCCGGAGGCGCACTTCACCATTTGACCTCATCGGAGCCCCGCTGGCAATTCCTCCACACGGGTGTTGCTCGACCCGCCACCGCGGGCGGGGCCCCGCGCCCGCGACGAGCGGCTCAGGGCCGCACGGCCGCCGCGCGGGTCAGGAACTCGGCCGCCAGGGGGGCCGCCACCGCACCGCCGCTGGACCCGTCGGTGACGAACACCGCGAACGCCAGCGAGCCCTGGTAGCCGATCGTCCACGCGTGGGTGGGCAACGGGTCGCCGGTGCCGTGCTCGGCCGTGCCGGTCTTGGCGTGCACAGGTGCGCCGGGGACCCCGGCCAGCACGGTGGCGGTGCCGGAGGTCACGACGTCGCGCATCAGGTCGCCGACGGTGGCCAGGACCGCCGGGTCGGCCGTCGAGCCCGGCTCGGCCGGCTCCGGGGGCGCGGGGTCCAGCACGATCGCCGGGCGGCGCAGCTGCGTGGCCGCCACCGACGACGCGGCCACCGCCATCGCCAGCGGGCTGACCAGGGTGCGGCCCTGGCCGAAGCTGGCCGCGGCCAGGTCCACCGCGGACTCGGCGGCCGGCACGTCCCCGGCGAAGGCGTCCACACCGGTGGCCCACTCGGCGCCGACGCCGAGCTGCGCGGCGGTGGTGGTCAGGTCGGCGTCCGCCAGCCGGGAGCTCAGGCTCGCGAAGGCCGTGTTGCAGGACTGCGCGAAGTCGGTGCGGAACGGCACGTCGCCGAACGCCTCGCCCTCGAAGTTGCGGAACGAGCGGCCGTCGACGGTGAAGGTGGGCGCGCACGTCACCGTCTCGCCGGGGTCCAGCCCCCCGGCCAGGAGGGCGACGGTCGTGACGACCTTGAACGTGGAGCCCGGGGGGAAGCGCCCGGTCAGGGCCAGGTCGCCCTGGTCGGCCGGGGAGCTGGCCACGGCGAGCACCTCCCCGGTGGCGGTGTCCAGCGCCACCAGCGCTGACGGCGACGTCGTCGCTGCCAGCACGTCGTCGGCCTCCTGCTGCAGCGCCGCGTCCAGGCTCGTGCGCACCGGCTCGCCGGGGACGGGCTCGACGACGAGCAGCTCCTGCGGCTCCCCGCTGCCGCCGGTGGTGCGCACGGCAACGCCGACGCGACCGGCGAGGCGCTCGTCGTAGTCGGCCTGCAGCCCGGACAGGCCCGCGAGGTCCCCGGCGGCGTAGCGGCCGCCGGAGGACTCGACCTTCTCCGCGGTGACCTGCCCGACGGTGCCCAGCAGGCTGCGCGCGAACTCCCGCGTCGGTGCCAGCGGCAGGGTGGACTCGCGGAACACGGCGCCCGGGACGGCCTGCAGGGCGTCGCGCTGCACGTCGTAGTCGGTGCGGCGCAAGGTGATGACGGAGACGAAGGCGTCCGGGTCCGCCTGCCGGACCCGCTCGGCCAGGGCGTCGGCGTCCACGTCCAGCAGCTCACCGAGCGCCGCGGCGGTGGCGGCCGGGTCCGTGGTGCGCGACGGCTGCACCCCGACCTGCACCACGGGCGTCTCGGCGACGACGGCGCTGCCGTCGCGGCCCAGGACCTCGGCGCGCGGCGGCTGGGTGCGGTCGAGCGAGAGGGTGGAGCCGTCGGCGAGGGCGGGGTGCACCAGCGCCGGTTCCCACACCGCCCGCCACCGCTCGTCGTCCCCGCGGCGCACCCCCAGGGTGGTCGTGTAGGCCAGGACGCTGCCCTCGGGGGCGCCGTGGGCGGCGGCGAGGTCGAACGAGACGTCGAGGGCCGCCTCGGCAATGCCCTCCCCCGCCCGTCCGGTGTCCACCGAGGACACCGTCACGGTGGGCGGCGCGCTCGCCAGCCCGCCGGCCAGGCGCGCGTACTCCGCGGTCAGGTCGGCGGGCAGCTCACCGGTGGCGGTGAAGAGCTCGGTCCGCCAGGTCCCGGCGGACCAGTCGCCGGCGACCTCCTCGGCGAGGCGGCGGGCACCGTCCGCGCCGTCGTCGCGCGTTCGCGCCCAGACGACGGCGCCGGTGGCCGCGACGACGGTCGCCGCGGCCGCGCCCGCGGCGACCACGGCGCGCCGCCGGGGCCGCCGGCCGGGAGGGGGACCGGGCTGGGGGGTGGGCTCGCTGCTCATCGCCCTCGATGCTCGCACGCGCCGGCTGGTAGCCTTCTGGGCGTTGGAGGTGTCGCCTAGTCCGGTCTATGGCGCCCGCCTGCTAAGCGGGTTGGGGGCTACAACCCCCTCGCGGGTTCAAATCCCGCCACCTCCGCAGGCCCGAAGGCCCCGTCCGCACCGCGGGCGGGGCCTTCGCCGTCCCACCCGGCGACCACCCGCGATCACGCCCCGCGCCACGGGGAGCACCGCGGTCCGGTGAGCAGCAGGGGCCCGGAAGCGTTGCGCGAGAACCGATTGGGCATCCGGGCGCGAGGCCGCTACAGTAGTCCACGGCTGCTGCGGCAACGCGGCACCGGCGCCCGTAGCTCAACGGATAGAGCATCTGACTACGGATCAGAAGGTTAGGGGTTCGAGTCCCTTCGGGCGCACCACGGCCACCAGGCCGCACAGGGCGGGTCCTCTCCGGAGGGCCCGCCCTTCGTCGTCCGGGGCGGGGTCCTCGTCCGGGACCGGGTCGCACCAGCCTCGCCCCCCACCGGCGCACCGGTCCCGTCCCCCGCTCCCCCCGCCGCGCGGCCCCCCGACCGGCGGCGCGCGCGGGTCGCCCACCCCCGCACCGCCGGCCCGGGCCCCTCGACGGGACCCGACGACCGCGACCGCGACCGACGATCCCGACCGGCCGGACCGGCGGGCGCGGCGGGCGCGGGCACCACCCCCACCGGGTTCCGCACCGGCGGGCGCGAACGCCTCAGGAACCCGCCGCGAACTCGTTCCGCGCACCAGACGGGCCGGCGCCGGAACGGTCCACCGGACCGTTCCGGCACCGGCCGCACCACCGCCGGGAGCGCCCGGGAACAATGCCGTTCACAGCCGCTCCGGTTCCCCGGCACACGTGCGGAACAGCCGACCGGGAACTCCCCGGAGAACCCCACCCGTTCGCTGCGAGGAATGCCCTCTCGGTGCGCGAACTCCAAGAGAACTGTGGTTTCATGGTGTTCAGCATCAATCAACCCCCCTTCCTCCCGGGAGCTCAGCATGGCAAACCACGACGTCGCCCTGAAGGTGGCCACCGAACTGCCCGTCGGTGCCGTCGACCTCGAGATCCCCGTGAAGCGGAACGGCCGCAAGATCGGCACGTTCACCGTGAACGCGAACGGCGTCTCCTGGAACCCCTCGACCTCCAAGGCCCCGACCTCGGTGGCGTGGGAGGACCTGCCGGCGGCCCTGGCGAGCACCACCGCCGCCGACGCCCCGGCCGCCCCGGCGAAGAAGGCCGCCGCTCCCGCCGCGAAGAAGAGCGCGGCGAAGAAGACCGCCTCGAAGAAGACCGCGGCGGCGGCCCCCGCCCCCGAGGTGACCGAGGCCGACGCGGAGAGCGCACCGGTCGAAACCGCCCCCGAGGCGACCGAGGCCCCGGCGCCGGCCAAGCGCGCCTCCGGCCGCAAGTCCGCCGCGGCCTCGAAGAAGTCGGCACCCGCCGCCAAGAAGTCCACCCCCGCGCCCGCGGCGAAGAAGTCGGCGCCCGCCGCTTCCGCGGCCGTGGACGCGCGCGCCGTGCGCCAGTGGGCGGCGGAGAACGGCATCACCGTCGCCCCGCGCGGCCCGATCTCCTCGAGCATCATCGACCAGTTCCGCGCCGCCACTTCCTGAGCAGCGCGCACGCTGAACGCCGCAGGGGCGGGATCCCGGAGGATCCCGCCCCTG
>NZ_JBJLSE010000089.1:0-16514 GCF_050871845.1 Kineococcus arenarius subsp. arenarius | reverse complement strand
GGTTTTGGGGTGGTGGTGGATGGCGCTGGGGCCCCGCCGCCCCCCCCCCCCCCCGCCGCCGCGGCGGCGCCCGCCCCCCCCCCCCCCACGGATATATCCGCGGGGTTACGTGGCGGAAACGTGGTGTCCCTAGCGTGGACGCACCGCGCCCGCCGGCTCGTCCCGCCGGCCGCGGCCCCCTCCGCCCGCACCCGCTGGAGCAGCCATGACAGACGTGACACGAGCCGCGGTGGACGCGCCCGACCTCGCCGGGCCCCACCTCGCCGGCGACGGCGTGGTCAAGCCCGGCTACCACCCCCGCCTGACGAACTCCGACCTCGCGCCGTTGCGCGAACAGCGGTGGGGTTCGTACAACTTCTTCGCGTTCTGGATGTCCGACGTGCACAGCGTCGGCGGGTACGTGACGGCGGGGAGCCTGTTCGCCCTGGGGCTCGCCGCCTGGCAGGTGCTCATCGCCCTCGTCGTGGGCATCGTGATCGTCTACCTGCTGTGCAACCTCGTGGCCCGGCCCAGCCAGGCGACGGGGGTGCCCTACCCGGTGGCCTCCCGCATCGCCTTCGGGGTGCGGGGGGCGAACGTGCCGGCCGTGATCCGCGGGGTCATCGCGGTGGCCTGGTACGGCATCCAGACGTACCTGGCCTCCAACGCGCTGGTGCTGCTGGCGCTGAAGCTCTCGCCGTCGTGGGCGCCGTACGCGGACGTGGCCCAGCACGGGTTCCTCGGCCTGAGCACGATCGGGTGGGCCGCCTACGGGACGATGTGGGTGCTGCAGGCGCTGGTGTTCTGGCGCGGCATGGAGGCGATCCGGAAGTTCATCGACTTCTGCGGGCCGGCCGTGTACGTCGTGATGTTCGCGCTCGCCGGCTACCTCGTCGCGAAGGCCGGTTTCTCGAACGTCTCGCTGAACCTGGGGTCGGTGGAGCACACCGGCTTCGCCGCCGTGGGTGTCATGGTGAGCGCGATCGCCCTGGTGGTGTCGTACTTCTCCGGCCCGATGCTCAACTACGGCGACTTCTCCCGGTACGGCCGCAGCATGGCCGCGGTGAAGAAGGGCAACTTCCTGGGCCTGCCGGTGAACTTCCTCGTGTTCGCGGTGCTGTGCGTGGTGACCGCCTCGGCCACGATCCCGGTCTACGGCGAGCTCATCACCGACCCGGTCGAGACCGTCTACCGCATCGACAGCGTCACCGCGGCCGTCATCGGGTGCCTCACGTTCATCATCGCCACCATCGGCATCAACATCGTCGCGAACTTCGTCTCCCCGGCGTTCGACTTCTCCCACGTCTCGCCGCAGCGCATCAGCTGGCGCATGGGCGGCATGATCGCCGCGGTCGGTTCCGTCCTCATCACCCCGTGGAACCTGTACAACTCGCCCGAGACCATCCACTACACGCTGGACACCCTGGGTGCCTTCATCGGGCCGCTGTACGGCGTCCTCATCGCCGACTACTACCTGGTGAAGAAGCGCGCGGTCGTCGTGGACGACCTGTACACGATGTCACCGGAGGGCGAGTACCACTACGTCAAGGGCTGGAACCCCGTGGCCGTCGGCACCACCGCCGCCGGCGCGGTCGTGGCGATGGCCGTGGTGTTCGGCGGCAGCAGCACCGCCGCCTCGTTCAGCTGGTTCATCGGCGCCGGCGTCGCCTTCCTCGGCTACCTGGCGCTGCGCAACTCCATCCCGCAGCCCGCCCCGCGGCCGGTGGGCCGGTGAGCGGGTCCGCTCCCACGGTCCTGGTGGTGAACGTCAACACCACCAGGGCCGTGACCGAGGTGATCCGCCGCGGCGCCGTGGCGGCCGCCGGGCCGGGCACCGAGGTCGTCGCCGTCACGCCGCGGTTCGGCCCGGCCTCGGTGGAGTCGAACGTCGAGAGCCACCTGTCCGCGGTGGGCGTGCTCGACGCCGTCCTCACCCACGACGGGCCCTACGACGCGGTCGTGCACGCCGGGTTCGGGGAGGTCGGCCGCGAGGCCCTGCAGGACGTCCTGGAGGTCCCCGTCGTCGACATCACCGAGGCCGCCGCGCACACCGCGTGCCTGCTGGGGCGGACCTACGGCGTCGTGACCTCGCTGGACCGCACCGCCCCCGCCATCCTCGACCGCCTGCGGCTGGCGGGGCTGGACGGGCGCTGCTCCGGAGTGCGCAGCGTGGACCTGCCGGTGCTGGAGCTGGAGGCCGACCCGGAGGTCACCGCCAAGGCGTTCGTGCAGCAGGCGCACCGCTGCGTGGAGGAGGACGGCGCGGAGGTCGTCGTGCTGGGCTGCGCGGGCATGTCCGGCCTGCACGACGCCGTCGCCTCCGCGCTGCACGTCCCCGTCGTGGACGGCGTGGCCGCCGCGGTGCGGCTGGCGGAGTCCCTGGTGGCCCTGGGGCTGAGGACGTCCAAGGTCCGCAGCTACGCTCCGCCGCGGACCAAGCAGGTGCGGGGGTGGCCGTGGCCGGCCCCCGCGGTGGGCGACGCGGGAGGTCGGTCGGATGGGGTGGGCCCCGACGCCGGGGGGCGCCGCTGACGCGCGGCCGGTGCTCACCGCGATCCGTCGCGACATCGTCGAGGGCCTCGTCCCACCCGGGGCCGTGCTGGAGGTGGACGTCCTCGCCGCCGAGCACGACGTCAGCCGCATCCCCGTGCGCGAGGCCCTCATGACGCTGGTGGGCGAGGGGCTGGTGGAGCACCGTCCCCGGCGCGGGTACACGGTGACGCGGCTGGCCGACGGCGAGCTGGCGGAGCTGTTCTCGGTGCGCGGGGCGCTGGAGCTGGCGGCACTGGCCGTGGCGGTGCGGCACGTCACCGCCGAGGACGTCGCCGCCGCGTCGGCGGCCCACGAGGCGCTGCAGCGCGCGGTGCGCGACGGAGACGAGCGCGGGTACCACCGCTCCTCGCGGGCGTTCCACGCGGCGCTGACCAGGCCGTCGGGGATGCCGCGCCTGCTGGGGGTCTTCGACCGCGTCTGGGACCTCACCGACCCCTACCGGCCCATGGACGACCTCGGTGCGCAGGAGGCGGCCCGGTTGCACGCCGAGCACGGTGCGATGCTGGCCGCCTTCACCGCCGGGGACGCGGCGACGCTGCTCGCCGAGGCCGCAGCCCACCAGGAGAACCTCTCCGCCCGCGTGCGGGGCCGGGAGTTCGCCCCGCAGGCCCCGCCCGCACCGCTGCGGCGGGCGCGGCGCAGGACCGGCACGAACGGCACGAACGGCACGACCAGCGAGGAGGACGAGTGAACGAGGAGCACCCCGGGACCGGCCGGGTGGACCTGGTGGTGCGGGCGTCGCGCGCCGTCGTCGACGGCTCGCAGCGGGCCCTCTCGCTGGGGGTGCGGGAGGGGCGGATCGCCGGCCTCGCCGGCCGTGACGCCCCCTGGCGCGCGGACCGCGAACTCGTCCTCGCCGACGACGAGGTGCTGCTGCCGGGCCTGGTCGACACCCACGTGCACGTCAACGAACCGGGCCGCACCGAGTGGGAGGGTTTCGCCTCCGCCACGCGCGCGGCCGCCGCCGGTGGCATCACCACGATCCTCGACATGCCGCTCAACAGCGTCCCGGCGACGCTCGACCCGGTGGCCCTGGAGGTCAAGCGGTCCGCCGCTGCGGGCCGGTGCGCCGTGGACGTGGGTTTCTGGGGCGGGGCGGTGCCGGCGAACCTCGACGAGCTCGTGCCGCTGCTGCGGGCCGGTGCGTTCGGCGTCAAGTGCTTCCTGCTCGACTCCGGCGTGGCGGAGTTCCCCCCGCTGGACCCGGCGGGGCTGGAGGAGGCGATGACGCGTCTGGCCGCCGTCGATGGCCTGCTGCTCGTGCACGCCGAGGACGCCGCCGGGATCGCGGCGGCGGCGCACCCCGGCGGGCCGGTGTTCGCGGACTTCGTCGCCTCCCGCCCGCCGTCCGCGGAGGCCGCCGCGGTGCGCGCGGTGGTGCGGGCCGCGGTGCGCACCGGCGCCCGTGCCCACGTGGTGCACCTGTCCTCGGCGGCCGGCCTGGCGGAGGTCGCCGCGGCCAAGGCCGCCGGGGCGCGCGTCAGCGTGGAGACCTGCCCGCACTACCTCGTGCTGGACGCCGCCGAGGTCCCCGACGGGGCCACGCCGTTCAAGTGCTGCCCGCCGATCCGCGACCGCGCCGAGCAGGACGCCCTGTGGGCGGGGCTGCTGGACGGCACGATCGACTGCGTCGTGTCCGACCACTCGCCGTGCACCGCGGAGCTGAAGCGCCTGGACACCGGGGACTTCGGTGCCGCGTGGGGCGGGATCGCGTCGGTGCAGATCGGGTTGCCGGTGGTGTGGACCGCCGCCCGGGAGCGGGGGGTGGCGCTGCCGACGGTCGTGTCGTGGATGTCCTCGGCGACCGCGGACCTGGCCGGGCTGGGCGACCGGGGGCGTCTCGCCGCCGGGTGCGTCGCGGACTTCGCCGTGTTCGCGCCCGACGAGGTGTGGACGGTGCGTGCCGCGGACCTGCACCACCGCAACCCCGTCACGCCCTACGAGGGGCGTGCGCTGACCGGCGCGGTGCGCTCCACCTGGCGGCGGGGCGAGCGCATCGGCGACGAGCCCCGCGGGGAACTGCTGCGCGCCCCGGTCCGCACCGCCGCCGGAGGCTGACCCGTCAGCGGTGCGGGCTCGCCTGCGCCCCGCTCAACTGCCCGGTGAGGTCGATCACCCGGCGCGGGGGTTGCGGGGCGTCGAGGAACACCACGTCCGGGGCTGCCCGCTCCCGGACCGCGTGCGACCGCCGGGGTGCCGGCCGGTGGTAGGTGCGGACCCCCGCGGCCACCGCCAGCACGCCGGCGGCGGCGCGCACGGTGGCGGTGGGCAGGCCGGTGGCGTCGGCCACCTGCTCGGCCGTCAGCGCACCGCGGTGGGTGCGGTACCAGTTCCGCAGGTGCTCCAGGACGGTGCGCTCCTCGGGGCTGAGCTCGGGCACGGGAACCTCCGACGTGGTGCGGCGGGTCGCACGGGGGCGTGTGCCGCGGAGTACCCCCGAAACCGTGGTCCCAACCCTCCTGCCGCGGGAACCCCCGGGTGGGCGCCGGGGAACGTCACCCGTCCTCCACCGCCAGCTCGGCCCAGACCGTCTTGCCGTCGCCCTCCACCGTGACGCCCCAGTCGTCGGCGACGGCCTCCACGATGCCGAGCCCGCGCCCGCCCAGGGCGTCGGCGTCGGCGTGCCGTTCGCGCGGGTGGCGGGTGGAGCGGTCCTGCACGCTGATGGTCAGGCGCTGCGCACCGCGGTCGTAGCGCAGCAGCACCCCGGTCGCGCAGTCGGTGTGCACGAGCGCGTTGGTGACCAGTTCGCTCAGCACGAGTTCCGCCTCGTCCAGCAGGTCGGTGGCGCTCCAGGCGTTCAGCGCGGTCCGCAGGAAGGTGCGCGCCTGCGCCACCGCGCGCACGTCCGCGGGCAGCGGCAGGTTCGCCTCCTCCAGCTCGGCGCTGGGGCCGGCGTACTCCAGCACGAGCATGGCCGCGTCGTCGTCGAGGCGGTGCGGGATGCTCGCCATGATGCGGTCGGCCAGTTCCTCGCAGGCTGCGCCGGGCGCGGCGGCGGCGACGGTGCGGCGCAGCGACTCCACGCCCGCGTCCAGCTGGTCGGCGCGCGACTCCACGACGCCGTCGGTGTAGAGGACGACGCGGCTGCGCCCGCGCAGGCGGTGCGCGGCGGTGGGGAAGGTGGCCGCGCGGTCCACGCCCAGGGGCGGGCCCGGTTCGACGTCCATTTCGCGCAGGCCGGCGGCGTCGGCGACCAGGGGTGCGGGGTGCCCGGCGGTCGCGACGGTGACGGCCCCGGACTCCTGGTCCAGCCGCACCAGGCAGCAGGTGGCGAACAGCTCCTCGGCCTGGTCGACCAGCAGCCGGTTGGTGCGCTCCAGCGCGGCGCCCGGACCGTGGCCCTCGGTCACGTACGCGCGCACGGCCGTGCGCAGCTGCCCCATGAGCCCGGCGGCGGTCGTGCTGTGGCCCTGCACGTCGCCGATGACGAACACGACGCCGTCGTCGACGGCGATCGCGTCGTACCAGTCGCCGCCGACCTCGGCGCCGACCACGGCCGGCTGGTAGCGCACCGCGACGGCCACCCGCTCCAGGGTGGGCAGCCGCTGCGGCAGCAGGCCGCGCTGGAGGGTGCGGGCCAGGTCGGTGAGCGCGGCGACCGAGCCGGCGAGGTTCTCCCGGGCGGCGCGCTCGGCGTCGAGCAGCTGGGCGCGCTCCAGGGCGAGGGACACCTGCGCGGCGACGCTGGAGAAGAGCGCCACCTCGTCGTCGCGGGGGTCGTCGTCGTCCCAGTTGACGATGAGCGCGCCGAGGGCGCGGCCGCTGCGCTCGACGAGGGGGACGGCGAGGCTGGAGCGCACCACGCCGGGGTCCAGGCCGCGCAGACCGGCGTAGCGGGCGGCGTCGGCGCGCGTGAAGGTGACGGGGGCGCGGGTGCGCACCGCCTCGGTGACCGGGGTGCCGGCGTCGGTGGCGAGGTTGCTGAGCGCGGCGACCAGCTCCGGCGGCAGCGGCGGGTAGCCGTGGCCGACGAGCACGCCGCGGGAGTCGTCGAGCAGGTACAGGGCCGCGGAGACGCAGCCGGTGGCCTCTGCGACGGCGCGCGGCACGGAGCCGGTGATGTCGACCGTGGTGGCGCTGGTGGACAGCAGCGCGGTGATGCGCTGCAGGAGCGCGGTGCGGGCCGCTGCGGCTGCGGCGGCGGCCTCGCGGTCCTCGGCCAGCTCGCGGGCGGCGCGCTGCTCGCCGAGCAGGAGGGCGTTGTCGACGGCGATGC
Source organism: Kineococcus arenarius subsp. arenarius (assembly GCF_050871845.1). Classification (NCBI taxonomy): domain Bacteria; kingdom Bacillati; phylum Actinomycetota; class Actinomycetes; order Kineosporiales; family Kineosporiaceae; genus Kineococcus; species Kineococcus arenarius. The sequence continues at coordinate 9,763 of NZ_JBJLSE010000089.1, read as the reverse complement.
CGGCGCCCCGGGCCGCTGACACGGCCGCGGCCTCGGCGTCCTCGTCGAAGCGGCCGGGGTCGGCGTGGCCGAAGAGCATGGCGCCGATGACGCGACCGCCGTTGGAGGTGACGGGCACGGCGAGGTAGCTGCGCACGGGCCGGTGGTGGCGGGGCAGGCCCCCGGTGGTGCCGTGGCCGTAGCGGGGGTCGGCGGCCAGGTCGTCGATGCGCACCGGGTCGGCCCCGGTGAAGGTCGGCGCGAACAGGGGGGTGTGCCGCACCGGCTCGGTGGCGGGGAACTCGTCCGCGCGGGCGCCGGACAGGGTGAACAGGTCCAGCCGGTCGCCGTGCTCGTCGCGGTCGTGGTAGAAGAACGCGCCGTACTGGGCGCCGGTGACGTCGGTGGCGGCCACGGTGGCGGCGTGCAGGATGGCGCGCAGGTCGGTGCCGTGCCGCAGGGACAGCGTGGTGACGTGCAGGAGCGTCTGGTGCTCTCGCCGTCGGTCAGCCACCCTTGGAGCTTACTTCCTGTTAACGAACGACTACTCCATGCTGCTGGGAGGGGCGGTCGAGCTGCGCACCACCAGCTCCGTCGCCAGCTCCACCCGCGGGTGCGGAACCTCCCGGCCGTCCGCCAGGTCCAGCAGCGTGCGGGCCGCCGCCGCACCCATCTCCGCCAGCGGCTGACGCACGGTCGTCAGCGGGGGCGAGGCCCAGGTCGCCAGGTCCAGGTCGTCGAAGCCGACCACGCTGAGGTCCTCCGGGACCCGCAGCCCCCGGCGCCGCACCGCCTCGTAGACGCCCAGGGCCATCTGGTCGCTGGCGGCGAAGACCGCCGTGGGCGGCTCGGCCAGGTCCAGCAGCGCCTGCGCCTGGTGCAGCCCCGACTCCTGCCGGAAGTCGCCCTCGCGCACCAGCTGCGGGTCCAGGGCCAGCCCGGCCGCCTCCAGGGCCGCGCGGTGCCCGTCCAGCCGCGCCCGGCTGCACAGCAGGTGGGCGGGGCCGCCCAGGTGCGCGATGCGCCGGTGCCCCAGCTGCACGAGGTGGCCGGCCGCGGCCATCCCGCCGGCCCAGTTCGTGGCCCCCACGCTCGGCACGCCCACCGGGGGCAGGCCGGCCGGGTCCACGACCACCAGCGGGACGGAGCTGTCGCGCAGCAGCGGGCCGAGGTCCTGCTGCAGGTCGGAGGTCACCAGCAGGACGCCGTCGCTGGCGCGGCGGTGCAGGTTCTGCAGCCACGCCTCGGCCGACGACGTGCGCCCGTGCACGGCCGAGACGACCGTCCCGGCGCCCGCGGCGTGCGCGACCTCCTCCACCCCGCGGATGATCTCCACCGCCCAGGGGGAGTCGAGGTCGTCGAAGACGAGGTCCAGCAGGAAGGCGCGCGAGCGCCGCGGCCCGCGCTGCACGCGGTACCCGTGGTGGCGCAGCAGCGCCTCGACCCTCTCCCGGGTCGCCGCAGCCACGTCGTCGCGCCCGTTGACGACGCGGGAGACGGTGGGCACCGACACGCCCGCCTCGCGGGCGATGTCGGTGATCGTCACGTGGTGGGTGCTGGAGTCGGGCACGCCCCGAACGGTAGCCGTCACCGGCGCCGTCCGGGGGCGCGCCCGCGCTCAGCGCCTCCTCCTCAGCGCTTGCCCCGCACGGAGCGCAGGGTGTCCTGCAGCGCGTGGTAGGCGGGCTTGCGCTCGTAGTCCTCCGTCATGACGGTGGCCGAACCCTCCGCGGGGAAGAACACCGGCACCCAGGAGTACCGGTCGGTGAAGCCCCAGATGGTGAAGGAGTTGCAGGTGTCCACACCCAGGCAGGCCTGCAGGGCGCGGCGGTAGTAGTCGGCCTGCTGCGCCTGCTGGGCGGCGGTCGGCTCACCCCCCTCCGGCAGGTCCATCCGCACGTCCAGCTCGGTGATGGCGGTCTCCAGGCCGAGGTCCGCGAAGCGCTGCAGGTTCGCCTGCAGGTCGCCGGGGAACCCGTAACGGGTGCTCAGGTGGCTCTGGGGGGCGAACCCGTGGACCGGGACGCCGTCGGCCTTGAGGTCCTGGATGAGCGCGTAGTAGGCGTCGCTCTTGGCGTTGATGCTCTCCACGCCGTAGTCGTTGAAGAACAGCTTCGCGCGCGGGTCCGCCTCGTGGGCCCAGCGGAAGGCGTCGGCGACGATCCCCGGCCCCAGTTCGCGGATCCAGATGTTCTCCTCGCGGTACTCGCCGTTCTCGTCGAAGATCTCGTTGGCGACGTCCCACTGCTGGATGCGGCCCGCGTAGCGGCCGACGACCGTCGTGATGTGCTCGTGGAGGATCTCGCGCAGCTCCTCGTCCGAGAAGTCACCCTCCTCCAGCCAGGCGGGGTTCTGGCTGTGCCACAGCAGGGTGTGGCCGCGCACGACCTGGCGGTTCTCCTGCGCGTAGCGCACGATCGCGTCCGCCGGGTAGAAGTTGTAGAAGTCGCGGGTGGGGTGGATGTACTCCCACTTCATCTGGTTCTCCGCCGACAGCGAGTTGAACTCGCGCGCCATGCGGTCGCGGTACTCGACGTCGTAGGCGAAGGGGTCGGCGTAGGGCTGCTCGGCGTGGTGGCCGCCGCCGGCGACCGCGGTCCCGATGAAGAACCCCTTCGGGGCGGCGTCGCGCAGGGTGTCGCGGCCGTGGTGGCCGCGGTCGGCGCGCTCGGTGGTGGCGTGCTCGGCGGCCGGTGCCGGTGCGGCGGCGGCCGGGACGACGGCGGCGGTCAGGGCCAGCGGCACGGCCGCCAGGGCGGTGGTGATCCGGGGGAGCCGGAAGGGGGTGCGGGGGGTGCGGGCACGACGCATGCGTGTCTCCTCGGCTTCATCGCCAGGGTTCCGGAAGCGTTCCGGAAGCGGGTGCCGTGGACTCTAGGCAAGCGCACAGGAAGCGTCAACCCGTCGTGGCGGCGTCGTGGTCCCCCCCGCCGGCGCCACCCACCCCGCCCATCCGCGGTGATCTTGCGAGCGTGAGCGTTCAACCGCGCAAGATCACCGTGGAGCTTCTGGCAGAGGGTTCCCGGAGGGGGGCTACCGGAGCGCGCGGCGCAGGAGTTCCAGCTCGTCCAGCAGCGTCCCGGCCGGCAGCACCACCCGCAGGTCCGCGCGCTCGCCCGCGGGCAGCCGCAGCGGCACCTCCACGTCCGCCCACGAACCTGCCGGCAGCGCGGCGCGGCCCGCCGGCAGCCACGCCCCGGACGCGCCGCGCACCTGCACCAGCACCTCCTCGCCGGGGCGTTCCGCCCGGGCGCAGCAGCGCAGCGCGCCGACCCCGGCGGCGGCGCACCCGGAGAACTCCAGCCGCCCGCCCCAGCCCGGCAGCGCGGCGCGGACCACCGTGCGCCCCGTCCCGTCGCGCGGCACCAGCTCCACCCCCTCGCAGGCGTCGAATGCGCTGGCGCGCAGGAGTTCGCGCGGTGGCACCGGCTCGCCCTCGACCACCAGCGGCAGTTCCACGCGCACGTCCTCGGCGGAGGAACCCACCAGCAGGTGGTACGTGCCCGGCAGCACCCGGGTCTCCTCGCGCGCCACGTCCCGCACCGCCAGCCGGTCCACCGCCACGTCGATCGCCACCGTGGTGCGGGAACCCGGCTCCACGCGCACCCGCCGGTGCGCCAGCAGCCGGCGGCGCGGGAACGGCACCGCCAGCCCCGGTGCCGTCGCGTGCACCTGCACCAGTTCCACCACGGCGCGCCCGCCGTCGTTGACCAGGTCGACGTCCACCCGCACCCGCTGCCCCGCGGTCGTCGCAGCCGCGGCGGCGCGCGCACCGGCGTAGGTGACCTCGCCGTACCCGAGGCCGTGACCGAGGGGGAAGAGCACCCCGCGCTCACCCCACGCGTACCCCGCCCCGCGGGTCACGTCGTCGTGGTCGACCGGGTCCGGCAGGACGGCGTCCTCGCGGAACCACGTCTGCGGCAGCCGCCCGGAGGGTTCGACGTCGCCGAGCAGCACGTCGGCCAGGCCGTGCCCGAGCTCCTGCCCGGCGTGGCTGGACCAGGCGACGGCACCGACCTCGTCGAGCAACCCGCCCAGCGCGTACGGGTAGGACGAGACCAGGACGAGCACGCAGCCCGGCGCCTCCTCGCGCACCGCCCGCACCAGTTCCGCGCTCGCGTGCGGCAGGGCCAGGCTCGCGCGGTCCTGCGTCTCGCGGCCCCCGACGTGCGGGTCGTTGCCCACCACGACGACGACGTGGTCGGCGCGCGCGGCGGCCTCAGCGGCGGCCGCCGCGCCGCTGCGGTGGGTGCGCACGACGAACCGCGCGGCCGCGCAGCGGTCCACGGCCTCCGCCGACAGGGCCCCCGTGGTGGGGTCCACGACGACCCAGCGCCCCGTGCCCTCGTGGCGCAGCGCGCACGTGCCGCCGTCGGCCTCCAGGTGGAACGTCTCCTGCACCACCCAGCCGCCGATCCGGTCGGCCGCGGCGGCGAGGACGCCGTCGGCGTTCGTGACCAGCCGGCCGGACGCGGCGTGCCGCAGCGTCACCACCCCGTCGGCCCACTCGGTGACGTCGAAGCGGGCCCCGTCGCCCGCCCGGCCCGCGGTGGCCAGCAGGGCGCCGTCCGCGGCGGCTTCGACGAAGCGGTCCGAGGCGGTGTGCCGCAGGCTGATCCGGTCGCTGCCGTCGGCCACCTCCACCGCGCCCTCGCCGAACCGCTCGCGCAGTGCCGTGGCCAGGCCGGTCGCGGCGGTCGGCGTGCCGCTGTACCAGTCGGTGAGCACGACGTCGGCCAGCGGGCCGACGACCGCCACCGTCCCGGTCGCCGGCAGCGGCAGCACCCGGTCGCGGTCGCGCAGCAGCACCACCCCCGCCGCGGCGGCCTCGCGGGCCAGCGCCACGTGCTCGGCGCGCCCGACGTCCTGCGGGCGCACGTCGGCGTAGGGGCGCTCCTCGCCGGGGACGTCCTCGTCGAACTCCCCGGTGCGCACGCGCAGCGTCAGCAGCCGGCGCACGGCCGCGTCGACGTCGGCCCGCGTCAGCTCCCCCCGCTCCAGCGCCGTGCGCAGCGCCCGCAGCGTGGGCGCCGGGTCGTCGCCGTCGTCGGTGAAGGAGTCCACGCCCGCCCGCACCGCGGCCGCGTCGGCGGTGGCGAGGTCGGGCGCCCACCGCTCCAGCCGGACGAGGTTGCCGGGCGCGCCGGCGTCGGTGACGACGGCCAGGGCGTCGGGGTCGCCCGCCCAGGCGCGCAGGTGCTCGCGCACCAGGGGGCTGACGTGCGCGGGCACCCCGTCGACGAGGTTGTAGGCGAGCATCGCGGCGCCCACCACGCCGGCCTCGACCGGGCCGCGGAACGCGGGCAGCTCCAGCTCGTGCAGCACCCGCTCGCGCACCTGCACCGACGCGGTCGCCCGCCACGGCTCGCCGTCGTACGCCAGGAAGTGCTTGAGGGTGGGGACGGTCTGCCACACCCGCGGATGGTCCCCGCGCAGGCCCGCCGCGTAGGCGGTGGCCAGTTCCGCGGTCAGGTGCGGGTCCTCGCTGAAACCCTCCTCGTTGCGGCCCCACAGCGGGTTGCGCAGCGGGTTCACCACCGGTGCCCACACGTTCAGGCTCACGTCCGGGTCGGTGAGCTTCTTGGCGCGCACCTCCCGGCCCACCGCCGCCCCGACGCGGCGCAGCAGGTCGGCGTCCCAGGTGGCGGCCAGCCCCACGGTCTGCGGGAACACCGTCGCCGGCCCCAGCCAGGCCACCCCGTGGGCCGCCTCGGTGCCGGTGCGGAAGGCGGCCAGCCCCAGGCGGGGGACCGCCGGGGCGTGCTGGTGCAGCATCGCCAGGCGCTCGTCGGCGTCCAGGCGGGCCAGCAGGTCGTCCACGCGCTCGCGCAGGGGCAGGCGGGTGTCGCGGAACGGCAGGGTCATCGTCGGTCCCTTCGCGTCGAAGCGCTTGCACCGTAGTCGCCGAGGCGACCCGCCGCCACCACTCCCTCGGTGATTCATCTGATGACTTTTTCCGCCAGCTTCTTGTCATCCTCGGTGACCGGTCGTACGGTGGCATTGATCGAAGCGCTTCGACCGGCAACGACGCCCCGTCGCGAGGTTGCGACCCCGAGCCGGCGCCGATCGACGTCCGACATGAAGGAGTGTGGACAGGATGGACCAGCACACCCGCCCCGCGGGGGCTCCCGAGGGCACCCGCCCGGGCCCGGCCCGGCGCTCCGTGCTCGGCACGGTCGCCGTCGGCACGGCGCTCGCGGCCCTGCCGGGCGGCCTGGCGGCGTGCACCTCCAGCGAGGGGGCCGGCGCGCCGCCGCTGGAGGGGCCGCTGTCCGAGGCGGAACTTGCCGCAGTCCTGCCCGCCTACCGGCCGCTCACCCTCGCCGAGCCCGACATCCCCGGCGTCGACGGCTCCACCCCCGGCTACACCACCGTCCCCGCGACCCTCGTGAAGTCCGTGGAGGGCGTCCCCGGTTCCGGCGGCACCTACACCGCGATGAGCCCCGCCTGGTGGACCACCCCGCCCGGGATCGACGACAACGCCTACTTCCAGGCCGTCAACGAGGCCCTCGGGGCCACCGTCGAGTTCCAGGTCAGCGACGGCAACACCTACGCCGACAAGCTGCAGGCCGTGCTGGCCTCCCCCAAGGACGTGCCGGACTGGGTCGTCATCCCCACCTGGAACGTCCCCCCGCGCTTCGACCAGGGCGTCAGCGCCCTCTTCGCCGACCTCACCGACCACCTCGCCGGCGACAAGGTCCTCAAGTACCCGAACCTGGCGAACCTGCCCACCGACGCGTGGAAGTACTGCGTCTTCAACGGCCGCCTCTACGGCCTGCCCTACCCCGGTGAGCTCATCGGCAACGCCCTGTTCTACCGCCGCGACGTCTTCGGCCAGCTCGGTCTCGCCGCCCCCACCAGCGCCGAGGAACTCCTGCAGGTCGCCAAGGACGCCACCGACCCCGCCGCCCGCCGCTGGGGTTGCGAGGACATCTGGGACGGGGCGCAACTGCTGTTCGCCTGCACGGACTGGACGGTGCAGGACGGGAAGCTCCTCAGCCGCTTCGAGACCCAGAACTACCGCGACGCGATCGAGTTCATGCGCGAGCTGTTCGCCTCCGGCGCCGTGCACCCCGACGCCGTCGCCGGCAACTCCCAGCAGGCCAAGGACCGTTTCGAGTCCGGTCAGACGGTCATCTCCGCCGACGGCCTCGGCGGCTGGCACGAGGCCCTGGCCCGGGTGCTGCCCTCCAACCCCTCCTACGACCAGCAGCCGATGGACTGGTTCGCCCCCGACGGCGGCGCCCCGACGCTCTACAAGGGCCAGCCGGTCAGCATCTTCAGCTTCCTCAAGAAGACCGACGACGCCGCCGCCATCGACGAGATGCTCGCACTGGCGAACTTCATCGCCGCCCCGTTCGGTTCGGAGGAGTTCCAGCTCGTCAACTACGGCACCGAGGGCGTAACCTTCGAACGGGACGCCTCCGGCGCCCCTGCCCTCAACGAGCGCGGCGCCACCGAGGTCACCTCCACCTACGGCTTCCTCGTCAGCCCGCCCATCGTCAACGCCAAGGTGCAGTTCCCGCAGTACGTGCGCGACTTCTGCGACTGGATGGCGCGGCAGGCCCCGCACGTCGTCGAACCGGTCTTCTACGGCCAGCAGATCCAGGACCCCAGCCAGTACAGCTCGCTGGGCAAGCCGTTCGACGACCTCGCCAAGGACATCATCCGCGGCCGCAGCGACATGTCCGCCCTCGACGCCGCCGTCGAGGACTGGCGCAACTCCGGGGGAGATGAGCTGCGCGCCTACCGGGAGAAGTTCCTCACCGGCGACGAGGAGAGCTGACCGTGGCCTCGGGGACCCGTCTGGAACCGCCGCGCGAGAAGCGCGGCGGGGACCGGCCCGGTGCGCCGCGGGCGGCGGAGGCGGCCCAGTCGCGGAGGAACAGGATGGGGCACCTGGCCCGCCTGCGCCGCGATCGCAGCCTGCTGATCATGTGCCTGCCGATGGTGGGGTTGCTGCTCGTCTTCGCCTACGTCCCCATGGCGGGCAACGTCGTCGCCTGGCAGGACTACTCCCCGTTCACCGGCATCCGCGCCAGCCCGTACGTGGGGTGGGCGAACTTCGAGCGCGTGTTCTCCGACCCCTCGTTCTGGTCGGCGGTGCGCAACACCCTCACGATCACCGCGTTCCAGCTGGTGTTCTTCTTCCCGGTGCCGATCGCGTTGGCCCTGCTGCTCAACAGCGTGCTCAGCAGCAAGGTCCGCGTCAGCGTGCAGTCGATCGTGTACCTGCCGCACTTCTTCTCCTGGGTGCTGGTGGTCTCGATCTTCCAGCAGGTCCTGGGCGGGGCCGGGCTGCTGAACCGCGTCCTGGAGGCCGCGGGGTTCTCCGGCGTGGACATCGTCACCAACCCCGACACGTTCCTCTTCCTCATCACGTCCCAGGCGGTCTGGAAGGACGCCGGCTGGGGGATCATCGTGTTCCTCGCGGCGCTGGCCGCGGTGAACCCGTCCCTCTACGAGGCCGCGGCGATGGACGGGGCGAACCGGTGGCGGCGCATGTGGCACATCACGCTGCCGGCGCTGAAGCCCGTCATCGTGCTGCTGCTCATCCTCCGCCTCGGCGACTCCCTCACCGTCGGCTTCGAGCAGCTCATCCTGCAGCGCGACGCCGTCGGGCAGGGCGTGGCGGAGGTCCTCGACACGTTCGTCTACTACCGCGGCGTCCGCAACGGCGACTGGAGCTACGCCGCGGCCGCCGGCCTGGTCAAGGGCATCGTCAGCCTGGTCCTGGTGCTGGCCGCCAACAAGGTCGCGCACCTGTTCGGTGAGCAGGGGGTGTACTCGAAGCGATGAGCGTCACCGAGAACGTCAACGGGGCGGCCCCGGTCCCCGAGGAGAGGCTGCGCGCGCGCACCTCCACCCGCCCGCCGTGGGACGAGGAACCCACCGTCGCCGGCAAGGGCCTCAAGGGCCTGGCCCTGGTGCTCATCTGCGCGGCCGTGCTGGTGCCGCTCTACACCGTGCTCCTCACCAGCCTGTCCACCCAGAGCACCATCACGCGGGCCGGTGGGCTGGTGCTCGTCCCCGGCGAGCTCACGCTGGACGCCTACCGCCAGGTCCTCAGCGGCGGGGTCGTCACCCGCGCCGTGCTGGTCAGCGTCGGCATCACGACGGTGGGCACCGCGGTGAGCATGTTCGTGTCGGTGCTGGGCGCCTACGGGCTCTCGCGCCCCGGTTCCTACGGGCACCGGACGATCCTGTTCACCCTGCTCATCACCATGTTCTTCGGCGCCGGGATGATCCCGACCTACCTGCTGGTCAGCAACCTCGGGCTCATCGACAGCTACTGGTCGCTGATCCTGCCCACCGCCGTGTCGGCGTTCAACGTCCTGCTGCTGCGCGGGTTCTTCACCGGGATCGACGCCTCGCTCATCGACTCCGCGCGCATCGACGGCGCCGGGGACTGGCGGATCCTCACGCTGATCGTGCTGCCGATGTCCAAGGCCGTCACCGCGGTCATCGCGCTGTTCTACGCCGTCGGCTACTGGAACGCGTTCTTCCAGGCCACGCTCTACATCAACGACTCCACCAAGCAGCCGCTGCAGGTGGTGCTGCGGTCGTTCGTGCTGCAGGGCGTGGACGTCCCCGGCGCTCTGGACGTCGGCTCGGGGCAGGTGGCGAGCCTGGCGGTCCAGATGGCCGTCGTGGTCATCGCCATCGTGCCGGTGCTGCTCGTGTACCCGTTCGTGCAGAAGCACTTCAGCTCCGGCGTGATGATCGGCGCCGTCAAGGGCTGAACCCCGCGAACCCCCCTCCGGCGCCCCGCGGCCTCAGCCGC
>NZ_JBJLSE010000088.1:0-16722 GCF_050871845.1 Kineococcus arenarius subsp. arenarius | reverse complement strand
GCGTATGGCCGCCGTTGGGGGGGGGGCGGTCGAGTGGCCGCGGCCCCGCAGGGGGCCCGGGACCCACCGCGGCGCGGGCCGCGTCAGGAGGAGGAGAGATGTTCGTCGTCATCGGAGGGAACGGGAAGACCGGCCGGCGCGTCGCGGACCGGCTGCGCGCGCGGGGCGAGGACGTGCGCACCGGGTCGCGCTCGACGGCCCCGAGGTTCGACTGGCAGGACGCCTCCACGTGGGCGCCCGCGCTGGCCGGCGCGCAGGCCGCCTACGTCACCTACCACCCCGACCTCGCGTTCCCGGGCGTCCCGGAACTGGTCGAGGAGTTCTGCGCGACCGCGCGCACGGCGGGCGTGCGCCGCGTCGTCCTGCTGTCCGGGCGCGGCGAGGAGGGGGCGGTGGCCAGCGAGGAGGCCGTGCAGCGTTCCGGCCTGGAGTGGACGGTGGTGCGCTGCAACTGGTTCAACCAGAACTTCTCCGAGAGCTTCTTCCTGGGGCCGGTCCGAGCCGGGGTGCTGTCGATCCCCGCCGGGGACGCCGTCGAGCCGTTCGTGGACGTCGACGACATCGCGGACGTGGCGACCGCCGCACTGACCCGCCCCGGGCACGCCGGGCAGGTGCACGAACTGTCCGGCCCGCGCCCGCTCGGTTTCGACGACGTCGCGCGGGAACTGTCCGACGCCACGGGGCGGCGCATCTCCTACGAGCCCGTCACCCGCGCCGAGTACGCGGCGGAACTGGAGCGCGAGGGCCTGCCCGGCGGCTTCGCGGACCTGTTCACCCTGATCCTGGACGGCCGCAACGCCTCGGTGACGGACGGGGTGGAACGTGTCCTGGGTCGGGCGCCGAAGGACTTCTCCACCTACGCCCGCGAGGCGGCGGCGAGCGGGGTGTGGAACCCCGTGCCCGTCGGCGCCCCGGCCGGCTGAACCCACCGCGGTGCACGGGTTCCTCGCGCCGGCGGCGGAACCGGCCGGTACCGCGTGCCCTACCGTCGGCGGTGTGGAGTCACCGGGGTGGTTCGACGGCCCGCGCGCCCGCGACGCCTTCGTGCTGCGCGTGGTGATGGAACCGCCGTGGTCGATCCGGGTGGTGGACGAGGCGCCGCTGACGGCCGTGGCGCTGCTGTCGGGGACGGCGTGGGCGCTCGGCTCCCGCGGGGCGGTGGTGATGTCGGCCGGCGACGTGCTGCTGGCCCGCGACACCGAGCCGTACGTCCTGGCCAGCGCGCCCGGCGCCCCGCCGGGTGCCGTGGTCGGCGCCGGACAGTCGTGCTCGGCCGCCGACGGGCGCGACCTGCCGCCCGGCTGGCGCTCGGGGGTGCGCACGTGGGGCAACGACCCCGCGGGCCGGGACGTCATGGTGGTGGGGACGTTCCGCAGCCGCGGCGAGGTGGGGCGGTTGCTCACCGGGACGTTGCCGGCGAACGTGGTGGTCCCCGACCCGGACCCGGCGCTCCTGCCGCTGCTGGCGCGCGAGGTGGAGCGCGACGCCGAGGGGCAGTCGGCGGTCCTGGACCGGTTGCTGGACCTGCTGCTGATCGCCACCCTGCGGCGGTGGTCGGCGTCGGGGCCCGGCGCGCCCGGTGCGGTGGCGGCCCCCTCCCCCGACCCGGTGGTGCACCGCACCGTGCAGGCCCTGCACGCCGAACCGCAGGCGCCGTGGACGCTGGACGCGCTCGCCCGCCGGGCGGGGGTCTCCCGTTCCGCCCTGACCCGCCGGTTCACGCAGCGGGTGGGGACACCGCCGATGACCTACCTGGCGAACTGGCGCCTGGCGCTGGGCGCGGACCTGCTGGACGACCCCGGGCTCACCCTGGCGGCGATCGCGCGGCGCGTCGGCTACGGATCGCCCTTCAGCTTCAGCGCCGCGTTCAAGAAGCGCTACGGCGTCAGCCCGCAGGAGCACCGCTCCCGCTGACCCCGGCCCCGGCCCCGGCCCCGGCCCCGGCCCGGTCAGCCCAGGCGGACGTGCCGCACCGCGGTCCAGCGCCGCTGCAGCCCGCCGCGCACCCGCCCGGCGGGCGGCAGCAGGTCCACCCCGCACAGCGCGGCGACGCGCTCGGCGACCTGTGGCACGTCCAGCCCGTCGGTGTCGAGGTGCTCGGCGAACTCCTCACCCCGCAACCGCTCCAGGCAGTGCTCCACCCGGGCCAGCGCGAACGACGCCCCCGGTGCGAACCCCGACCGGGCGGTGGCCGCTGCCGCCACCCGGCCCAGGGAGCGTTCGCGCAACCGGCGCCGCACCGTCCCCGGTCGCGCCAGCAGCGCGACGTGCCGCACGTCGTGGCCGCGGCGGCGCAGCTCCCCCACCGTCTGGTCGAAGTGCTCCGGTTCCACCACGGTCATCGGCGCCAGGACCACGCCGTCCCATCGGTGCAGGACGTGCTCCAGCGCTCCCACGACACCGGTGCGCCAGGCGGGCAGGTCCTGGAAGTCGCCGCGCAGCGACGGCGGCAGGGTGCGGTGCAGCCCGAACCCGACGTGCTCGGGGTCGCACACGACGCTGCCGGGGAGCCGCCGGCGCAGCTCGTGCGCGGTCTGCGTCTTGCCGCCGCCGAACGGGCCGTTGATCCACACCAGCACCCCGTGCACGCTACGCCGGGCGCCCCGCCCCACCCGCCCGTTCGACACGCCCCGGGCACGGGGTGACGATGGGACCGGGTGGCCGGACGGCACGGTGCCGTTCCCGCCGGGAGGAGGCCCGGGTGGAGCGGTCAGCGGCACTGGCGTCCCTGCTCCTGGGTTCGGCCCTGGTGGGTCTGGCCCCACCGGCGTCCGCGGTGGCCGGTTGCGGGTACGCGTGGGGTTCCCTGCCGCGGAGCGCCCCGTCGGTGCGCCACGCGGAGGTCGTGGACGTGCGCACGGGATCGCACCCGTGCTTCGACCGGCTCGTGGTGGACCTGCGCGGCAGCGGTGACGGGTACTTCGTGCGCTACGTCGACGCGGTGGACCAGGACGGGTCCGGCAGGCCCGTGCCGGTGACCGGGGGCGCGCGCCTGGAGGTGGTCGTCGTCGAACCCCTCGCCGTGCCCGCCGCGCTGCACCTGACCGACGGCGACCTGCCGGACGTGAGCGGCCACCGCACGTTCCGGGACCTGGTGTGGGCCAGCTCGTTCGAGGGGCGGACGACGTTCGGGCTGGGCGTGCGGGCACGGTTGCCGTTCCGGGTGTTCACCCTGGACGGGCCGGCGGGGGGTTCCCGGGTCGTCGTGGACGTCGCGCACCGCTGGTGAGGCGGCGCGCTCCCGCGCCTGCCGTCAGTCCTCGTCGAGGGGCGGTTCGGCACCGGGCCCGGGAGCGGGTTCCCCCTCCGGTTCCCCGGTGCTCTCGGCGGTGAACTCCCGCAGCGCCCGGAACGTCGGGCCCAGCGCGTCCGTCAGCGACGCGAACACCGGCCGGAGCCGGGCGTGGACGGCGGCGTCGGCGGCGTCGGGTTCCACGACCTCGCCGATGCGGACCTCGCGGCGGGCGGCCTCGACCATGTCGAGGTTCCCCAGCGCGTGGTGGCCGACGAGGGCGGCGCCGAAGCTGGAACCCTCCTGCCCACCGGCGGCGAACGACAGCGGCCGGCCCAGGACGTCGGCGAGCAGCTGCCGCCACACCCGGCTGCGGGCGAAACCCCCCGTGGCGCGGATCTCGGCGATCTCCGAGCCGGCGTCCTCCACGGAGTCGGCGACGAGGGCGAGCTGCTGGCACACCCCCTCCAGGGCGGCGCGCACGACGTGCCCGCGCCCGTGCCGGCGCTGCAGGCCGACGAGCACGCCGCTGGTCAGCGCGCTCCACTGCGGCGCCCGCTCGCTGAGCAGGTGCGGCAGCATCAGCAGCCCCTCCGCCCCGGCGGGCACGCCGGCGGCCAGGTCGATGAGGGACTCCTCGGGCGCCTCGCCGAGCTCACCGGCCACGAACGACAGGTCCGGGGTGAGGGTCTCCGCCAGCCAGCGCAGCACCACGCCGCCGTTGGTGGTGGCCCCACCGACCACCCACAGGTCGTCGGTGAGGGAGTAGCAGAACGTGCGCCCGGCCGCGTCCACGCGCGGGGTGCGCGCGGCCACCCGCAGCGCCCCGGAGGTGCCGATGGACAGCGCCGCGGTGCCGGGCACGACGGCGCCGACGCCGAGGTTGGCCAGCGGGCCGTCGGCGCCACCGGCGAACACGGGTGTGCGGGCGGGCAGGTCCAGCTCCTGCGCGGCGGTGGCGGTCAGGGTTCCCGCCAGCGCCGTCACCGGGACCACGGGCGGCAGCTGCACGGGGCTGACGCCCGCCACGCGCAGGGCGTCGGCGGACCAGTCGCCGGTGGAGAGGTCCACCATCCCGGTGGCCGAGGCGGTGGAGCGGTCGGTGACCCACTGGCCCGTCCAGCGCCGCACCAGCAGGTCCTTCACCTGCACCCAGGTGCGCACGGCGGCGAACAGCGCGGGCTGGTGCCGCTGCAGGTGCACCAGCTTCACCAGCGGCGACATGGGGTGCACGGGGGTGCCGGTGGCACGGTGCAGGGCGCGGCCGAGGTCGGTGGGCCGCAGCTCCTCGGCCTCCTCGGTGGCGCGGGTGTCCGCCCAGGTGATGACCTGCGTCAGCAGCTCGTCGCGGGCACCCAGGCCGACGAGGGAGTGCATGGCGGAGCTGAAGGAGATCCCGGCGACGGTGCAGCCGGCGGCGCTCGCGCGGGCGGCGGCGTCGCGGGTGGCGCCCACGGCCGCGCGCAGCACGTCCTCGGCGCCGAGCTCGACGTGCCCGGGGGCGGGTTCGCGCAGGGAGTAGCCGGCGCCGGCCGAGGCGCGCTCGCGGCCGGCGGCGTCGAAGGCGACGACCTTGGTGGACGTGGTGCCCAGGTCGACGCCCAGGACGACGGGGGTGTTCTGCTCGGGCATCGGTCCTCCGGTCGTGGGGGGACCCGGCCGCCCGGAGCGGACCGGGGCGCCGCGCACGGGCGCGGCGCCCCCATGATGCCCGCCGCGCCCGCCCGCGCGACGGGACCCCTCGGGACCGGGGCACTCCCGGACCCTCGGAGCGGACCCTCAGAGGCGGAAGGCGCCCACCGACTCGCGCAACCGCCCGGAGGTCTCGCGCAGCGCCTCCACGGAGGTGCGCACCTGCTCCAGGCTGGCGCGGTCCACGGCGCTGGCGCCCGCCACGGCGGAGAGCACCCCGGCGATCTCCTGGGTGCCGCCGGCCGCGTCGGCCACCGTGCGGGCCAGCTCGCCGGTGGTGGCGGTCTGCTCCTCCACCGCGGCCGCGATCGTGGCCTGGTGGTCGTCGATGCGGGCGATGATCTCGGCGATGCGGCCGATGGTGGTCGCGGCCTCGGAGCTGCCGCGCTCGATGGCGGCGACCTTGCGGGTGATGTCCTCGGTGGCGCCGGCGGTCTGCTGCGCCAGCTCCTTGACCTCCCCGGCCACCACGGCGAAGCCCTTGCCGAGCTCACCGGCGCGCGCCGCCTCGATGGTGGCGTTCAGGGCCAGCAGGTTCGTCTGCTCGGCGATGGCGGTGATGGTGCCCACGACGCTGGCGATCGCGCGGGTGGCGTCGCCCAGCTCGGCGACGGTGGCGCGGGTGGTCTCGGCCGCCTCGACGGCCTCGCGGGCCACCGACGCCGACTGCGCCATGCCGGAGGAGATCTCGTTGATGGCCGCGCCCAGCTCGTCGGCGCCCGCGGCGATGGTGGACACGTCCGCGGAAACCACGTCCGCGGAGCGGGCCGCCCGGTCGGTGTCGCCGGCGGTGCGCTCGTTGGCGGCGGACAGCTCCTGCGAGCGCCCGGCGAGCTCGTCGGCCATCCCGGCGACCTCGCGGGCGCTGGTGGCGACGTCGCCGACGGTGCGGCGGGTGGCGGTCACGGCGGCCTCGAGGGCCTCGGCCATCTCGCGGAACTCGTCGCCGCCGTCGACGACGGGCACGACGGTCAGGTCGCCCTCGGCGACGCGGCGCAGGTCGGCGACGCTGCGGCGCAGCGGGCCGACGACGCTGCGGGTGAGCACCACCAGCAGCAGCACGGTCAGCGCGGCCGCGACGACCAGCGCGGCGAGCACGAGGGTGCGGCTGCGGTCGGCGGCGGCCTCCGCCTCGGCGGCGGCGGCGGCGGCGCGGGCGTCCACGGCCTCGGCCAGCTCGGCGGTGACGGTGAGCAGCTCGCCGTAGGCGGTGTAGCCGTTCCCGAGGATCTCGGCCTCGGCGGCGGCCAGGTCACCGGTCCGGTACAGGGCGACGGCGCGCTCGTCCGAGGTGAAGTACTCGTCCCACAGGTCGGCGACCTGCTCGATCAGCTCGCGCTCCTGCGCGGTCATCAGGGAGGTGGGGGCGGCCGCGAGGGCCTCCTGCAGGGACGCCTTGCTGGCGAGGAAGCCGGCGCGGTTGCCGGAGGAGGAGTCGACGGCCTCCGGCAGGCCGAGGCGGTAGCTGTCCCACGCGTAGGCGACCTGCCAGCCGCTGACGTCGGCGTCCCAGAAGCGCTGCTCCTCGGTGAAGCGCACCAGCTCGGTGATGTCGCGCTGGGCCTGCAGGGACCGCGACTGCGCGGCGATGCTCGTCAGGGCTGCGGCACCGGTGGCGAGGAGGAGGGCGAGGACGAGGCCGAAGGCGAGCGCGAGGCGCGTGCCGACGCGGACGCGGCGCAGCAGGGACGACATGGGGGACGACCTTCCGTGGACCCGTGAGACGGAGCGGGTCCTCTCCCATCGGCGCGCACCGGGGCCGTCTTGAGCTCCCCGGCACCGCCGCGGGGTGCGGGCGTGTCCGCCCCGGCGGGCAGGATGGCGGTGTGGACGCCGCCTCGGACCTCGCGGGTGCGCTGCACCGGGTGGGCGCGCGCACCGGTGAGCCCCTGGCGCTGGTCGTGGTGCCCGGCCTGGGTGCGGGTCTGGCCGCGGCCGGTGGCCCGCTGCCGCTGCCGGGCGAGCCGGCCGACCTGGTCCGCCGGGTGGAGCGGGGCCTGGCGCCGAGGTGGACGTGGTGGTCGGCGGCGGGCACCGCGGCCCCGCTGGTCGCGGCGGGCGTGCACCTGGCCCGCTGCCACGATGTGGCGGCGGTGCACCGGCTGCTGGTGGGCGGCTCGCGCGACGACCCGGCCGCGGCGTGGGCGGCGGCGCACGACCTGCCCGAGCCGCCGCCGCCCGCGCAGCACCGCGAGGCCGCGCACGGCACGGGGCTGCTGGACCTGGACGGCACCCTGGCCGGGGACGCCGGCCCGGTCGACGAGCACGGCCAGCTCTCCGCGGGGTGGGTGCAGGGCCGCGCGTTCGGCCCGGACGCCGAGCCCGCCGAGCGGCTGCGGCGGGCGGCCCGCTGGGCGGTGCTGGCCCTGCACACCGCCGCCGGGCAGCAGCGGGCCCTGGACGCCCGGCCGGACCCGCGCCCGCACCCGGCGCCCCCGCCGCTGCCGGTGCAGACGGCGTGGAGCGAGTCGGCGGCGGCGCTGCTGGCGGTGGAGCTGGAGCGCACGGGCCTGCCGCTGGACCGGGCCGTCGCCGAGGCGGTCGTGGTCGCCGAGGTCGGTCCGCGCCCGGACGGCCCCGCGGCGGAGGCGGCCGCGCGCGCCGCGCGGGACGCACCGGTGCGCGAGCTGCTGGGGCCGGTGGACCTGCGCAACCCCGCCCAGGTGCTCGCGGCGCTGCGGCAGCTGGGTTTCGACGTGCCGGACACGCGGGCGTGGCGGCTGGAGCGGTTGCGCGGTTCGCACCCGGTGGTGGAGGCGCTGCTGCGCTGGCGCCGGGCGGAGCGGCTGGCCACCACGTACGGCCACGGCTGGCTGGCGCACCACGTCGGTGCCGACGGCCGGCTGCGCGGGGCGTGGTCGGCCTCCGACGGCGGGGGCGGGCGGATGACCGCGCAGGCGGGGCTGCACAACCTGCCCGCCGAGCTGCGTCCCGCGGTGGCGGCCGAGCGCGGGCACGTGCTGGTGCGCGCCGACCTGGGGCAGGTGGAACCGCGGGTGCTGGCGGTGCTGTCCGGCGACGCGGGTCTGGCCGCCGCCACCCGCGACGACGACCTGTACGCGCCCGTGGCCGCCGCGCTGGGCGCGGACCGCGCCACCGCGAAGGTCGCCGTCCTGGCGGCGATGTACGGGCAGACGTCCGGCGCGGCCGGGGAGGCGCTGCGGCGCATGGAGCGCGCCTACCCGGCGGCGCTGGCGTTCCTGCGCGCCGCCGAGGAGGCCGGGCGCGCGGGGCGGGACGTGGCGACGTGGGGCGGGCGGCCGGTGCGGGTGGGCAGCGCCGACCTGCCGGAGGAGGCGAGGGCCGTGCGGGGGCGCTTCGCCCGCAACGCCGTCGTGCAGGGCACCGCGGCGGAGCTGTTCAAGGCGTGGGCGGCGTCGGTGCGCGCCGGCCTGGCGGACGCGGGGGGCGGGGGTCGCGTCGTGCTGTGCCTGCACGACGAGCTGCTGCTGCACGTGCCGGAGCAGGACGCGGGCGCGGCGGCGGACCTGCTGCGCTCGGCGCTGGCGAGGACGGCGCGGCGCTGGGCGGGCGGCGAGGTGCGGTTCGTCGCGGACGTCGCGGTGGTGCGGCGGTGGTCGGAGGCGAAGTAGGGCGCGCTGGCGCCGGGGTCGCTGCGGCGGGCAGGGTGGTGGCGTGGCGACGCAGCTGACCAAGGGGTCCAACACCGAACTGCCGACCGCGCCCGTGCGGGCCGTCCTGGGGTGGGACGCCGGGCCGGGCGTGCCGGACGTGGACACCAGCGCCCTGCTGCTGACGGCCGCGGGGAAGGTGCGCTCCGACGACGACTTCGTCTTCTACAACCAGCCCGCCCACCCCTCCGGCGCGGTGCGGTACGGCCGCGACGGCGCGGTGGAGGCGGACCTGCCGGCCGTGGAGGCGCAGGTGGAGCGGGTGGTGCTGGCGGCGTCCGCGGACGGCGGCACGTTCGGGCAGGTCCCCGGCCTGCACCTGCGGGTGCTGGCCGCGGACGGCGCGGAACTGGCCCGGTTCGACGTGCCGCAGGCGGGGCCGGAGACCGCGTTCGTGGCCGGGGAGCTGTACCGGCGCGGCGGCGGGTGGAAGCTGCGCGCGGTGGGGCAGGGCTACGACACCGGCCTGGCGGGGCTGGCCACGGACTTCGGCATCACCGTCGACGACGAACCAGCCCCCGCGGCTGCGGCACCCGCGGCACCCGCGCCGGAACCGGCGCGCGCCCCGCTGAACCTGGACAAGGGCCGCGTGTCCCTGGTGAAGGACCAGACGGTGTCGCTGGTGAAGACGGGCGCTCCCCCGCTGAGCGCCGTCACCCTGGGCCTGGGCTGGGACCCGGCCGCGCGCGGCCGCAACATCGACCTGGACGCCTCCTGCATCGCGTTCGACGCCCGCGGGAAGGACCTCGCCACGGTGTGGTTCATGTCGAAGCAGGCGTTCCGCGGCGCGATCGCGCACAGCGGCGACAACCTCACCGGCGCCGGCGAGGGCGACGACGAGCAGATCCGCGTGCGCCTGGGGGACCTGCCCGCCGACGTGCACGCGCTGGTGTTCACCATCAACTCCTTCGGCGGGCAGCGGTTCACCGCCGTCAGCCGGGCGTTCTGCCGCCTGCTGGACGCCGGCGGTGCGGAACTCGTGCGCTACGAGCTCAGCGACACGCAGGGCACCACCGCCGTCCTCATGGCGGCGGTGGTGCGCGACGGGGCCGCGTGGTCGATGCGCGCGCTGGGCGAGTTCCGCTCCGGGCGCACGGTGCGCAAGCTGGTCGACCCGGCGCGGGAACTGCTGTTCGGGTAGTCCCGCGCGCCCTGCTGCGGCGGCCCTGCCCCCCACTCCGCGGTGATCATGCACGGTTGAACCCTCAATCGTGCATGATCACCGCGGGGGGTGAGGCGGGTGGCCGGGGCGGTCCCGCGGGTGCAGGTGCACCGCGACGACCGCGACGTCGTCCTCCTGCTGCCCCGGCAGCATCCGGGCCAGCAGCCCGTCGCACAGCGCGTCCAGGCCGCCCCCGCGCGCGGCCAGCTCGGTCAGGGTGCGGCGCAGCAGGTGCAGGCCCTCGTCGAGGGACTGCCCGCGCCGCTCCACGAGGCCGTCGGTGTACAGCAGGACGGTGCTGCCGCGTTCCAGGACCGCCGAGAACTCCTCGCGGGGGGCGTCCGGCAGGACCCCGAGCAGCAGGTCGGCGTGCTCGCCGCTCAGCGCCCGCACCCGCCCGTCGGGGGTGATGACCATCGGCGGCGGGTGGCCGGCGCTGGACCAGCGCACCCGCGTGTCCCCCGGGGCCAGCGTCCCGTCGTGCTCCAGGCGCGCCACGACGGCGGTGGCGGTGGTGTCCACCCGCAGCGTGTGCACGACCCGGTCGACGGTGCGCAGCACCTCGGCGGGCGCTCCCCCGCCGGCCGCGGCGATCCCGCGCACCAGGGTGCGCACCTGGCTCATGGCGGCGGCGGCCTGCGTGTCGTGGCCGACGACGTCGCCGATGACGAGCACCGTGGCGCCGTCCGGCTGCAGGAACGCGTCGTACCAGTCCCCGCCGACCTGCGCCGCCTGCGCCGCCGGCTGGTACCGGGCCACCACCTGCAGGTGCTCCGGCTCGGGCAGGGCGGTCAGCAGGGACCGCTGCAGCGTCTCCGCCAGCTCGCGCTGCTGGCGGTACAGGCGCGCGTTGTCCAGCACGATGCCCGCGCGGGCGCCGACGTGCTCGACGGTGACGAGGTCGTCGGCGCTGAAGTCGCCGCGCTCGGCGCGGTTGGCCAGCGAGAGCATGCCCACCGGCCCCTCCCGCCCGACCAGGGGCAGCACCACCACCGACTCCGGCGCCAGCAGCCCCAGCTGCTCGCGCACCGGCCCGGGCGGCAGCATCGCCTGCACGGCGGCCGTGGCGCCGGCGGGCAGGAACTGCGGCCGGCCGCTGGTCATCGCCCGCACCACGACCGTGTCGTCGGTGAGCAGGCGCATGCGGGCGTGCGCGTACTCCTCGAGCACTGGCTGCAGCGCGGGGTCGCGGTGGCAGGCGGCGGCGTCGCGCAGGCCGCGGCGGGTGCCCGCCTGGTGGGTGTCGTCGACGAGGGTGACGATCGCCCAGTCCGCCAGCGCGGGCACCACCAGCCGCGCCAGCCGGCGGGCGGCCTCGTCGTTGTCCAGCGTGCCGGTGAGCTCGGCGGTGATGCGCCCCAGGAGTTCCGTGCGGCGCGCGGCCCGCTCGGACTCCTGCTGGGCGCGGCGCCGCTCGGTGACGTCGAGGAAGTACACCGCCAGCCCGTCGCCGGTGCGCCAGGCGCGCACCTCGTACCAGGCGTTCAGCGGCGCGGGGTAGTGCGCGTCGAACGTCACCGTCTCGCCGCTGTCCATCGCGCGGCGGTAGTTCACCTCGAAGTCGCTGCCGGGGGCGGCGGGGAACAGGTCCCACACCACCCCGCCGAGGAGTTCGCGGCGCTCGCGGCCCAGCACCCGCTCGGCCTCGGCGTTGACGTACGTGAACCGCCAGGAGGTGTCCAGCGAGAAGAACGCCGTGGACATCGACTCCAGCACCCGGGCCACCCGCGCCTCGGCCTCGCGGTGGGCCGTGACGTCCCACGCCGCCCCCAGCAGGCGCACCGCGGCGCCGCGCTCGTCGCCCAGCGCCCGGCCCCGGGCGCCGACCCAGCGCACGTCCCCGCCGGGCAGCACGATCCGGTACTCGGCGGAGAAGCGCCCGCAGGTGGCGATCGCCGCCTCCAGGTCGGCGCTGACGCGCGGCAGGTCCGCCGGGTGCAGGCGCTCGTGGAACGCCTCGATGGTGCTGACGAAGGCGGCCGGCCCGTACCCGAACAGCTCCACCAGGCGCTCGTCCCACGCCAGGGTGCCGCTGACGAGGTCCCAGTCGAAGGTGCCGACGCCGGCGGCCTCGATGGCCAGCTCCAGCAGCTCGCGGCGCACGTCGGCGATGCGCCCGGCGTCCGGCGGCGGCGGCAGCGGGCTGGGCGCGCTCGCCACGTTCCGGGTCTCGCCCTGCGCCCCGCTGGGGACCTCGACGCGCTCCGACACCCGGCCTCCTCGTCAGCGGGCGCGGCCGCACCCACCGGTCAGTCTCCCCCACGCCGCCGCGCCGCGGGGACCACGGCCCGGGCGGCCGCACCGGGCACCGGGCACCGCCTAGCCGTGCAGGCCGCGGGCGGTGGCCGTGCACAGCAGGCCCACCACGTCCCACCAGGAGCGCACGACCGCGCACGCGCCCGCCTCGCGCAGCTCCACCTCCCGCACGGCCCGCTCGGCGGGCGCCACGAACAGCAGGTTGCCGATCACCGGCCAGCCCGCGGCCACCGCCGAGGCGGTGCCGGCGGCGCGGTCCTCCACCGCGACGGCCTGACCGGCCCCGAGCCCCAGGCACTGCCCGGCGAAGCGGTAGACGGCCGGGCCGGGCTCGTGCGGGGGGCGCGGCGGGGAGTCCTGCGCGCTGAAGCGCAGCTCCGGCGGGAAGTAGCGGGCCGTGCCGGTGACCTCCAGGCGGGCCGCGGTCCGGGCGTCGGTGCCCGACCCGATCGCGGCGAGGCCGAAGTGCTCGCTCAGGGTGCGCAGGGGCTCCAGCACGCGCGGGTCGGGCGAGCCGGTCGGGGCCGCCGGGGCCGCCGGGGCCGGGGCCCGCGCCCCCACCGGCGCGGGGACGGGGTCGGGCTCGCGGTCGGGCCGGGGGGCGGGGAAGAGGCTGCCGTCGGCGTCGCAGAGCACCCAGCGCACCTCGCGCAGGGCCCGGGCGGCGGCGGCGCCCCCGATCACGCCGCCGCCCCCCGTCCGGCCGCCGGCACCGGCTGGTCGCGCTCCGCGCGCGGGTCCGGGTCGGCGACGGCGGACCGGCCGGTGCGCAGGGCGAGCGCGGCCTCCAGCGGGCCGGCCTCCAGGGCGCGCAGCTGCTCGCGCAGCTCCTCGCGCAGCCGCACGCTGTCGCCGAAGCCGGCGAACACGTCGCGCTGGCACAGCAGCGCGCCGGGGTCGGTGCCGCCGGCGCGGGCGGCAGCCGTCAGCCGCTCGGCGTGCGCGTCCTGCACCTCGATCGCCTCGCCCGCGTAGTCGACCCCGCGCAGGTAGCGCAGCCACGCCGCCAGCGCCAGCACCAGGTGGCGGCGCGGGCGGTTCTGGTCCACCGCCTGCCGCAGGGAGGGCAGCAGGTACTCGGGGACCTTCGTGCTGCCCCGCCGGCACAGGCGGGGCAGCTGGTCGCCCACGCGCGGGTTGGAGAACCGCTCCACCAGCGTGGCGCAGTAGCGGCTCAGGTCGATGCCGGGCACGTCCAGCAGCAGCGCCGACGCCTCGGCGAGGAAACCCTCGACGAAGGCGCGCACCCGGGGGTCGGCCATCGCCTCGTCGGTGGTGCGGAAACCCGCCAGCGACCCCAGGTAGCCGAGCGCGCAGTGGGCGCCGTTGAGCAGGCGGGTCTTCATGATCTCGTACGGCAGGACGTCACCGGTGAACTGCACGCCCACCTCCTCCAGCGCCGGGCGGCCGGCGCAGAAGGAGTCCTCCACCACCCACTGGGAGAACGGCTCGGTGACCACCGGCCAGCGGTCCCGCAACCCGTGCCGGCGCGCGAGCTCCTCGCGGTCCTCCGGCACCGTCTCGGGCGTGATCCGGTCCACCATGCTGCTGGGGAAGGTGACGTTCGCGGCGATCCAGTCCGCCAGCTCCGGGTCGCGCAGGTGGGCGGTGGCGAGCACCGCCTCGCGGGTGCGGGCGCCGTTGTGCTGCACGTTGTCGCAGGAGAGCACCGTGAACGGGCCGGTGCCGCGCCGCCGGCGCCGGTCCAGCGCCTCCACCAGGTACCCGAACGCCGTGCCGGGCGCGTGGGGGTTCTCCACGTCGGCGGCCACCTCCGGCACCGAGGGGTCCACGCCGTCGTCGGCCGGGTAGGCGGTGCCGGTGATCGTCAGGGTCACCAGGCGGGTGCGCGGGTCGGCCAGCCGCTCCAGCACGGCCTCGGGGTCGTCGGGGGCGTACAGGTAACCGACGAGCACCCCCACCAGGCGCACCTCGTCGTGCTCGGGACCGCGCACGACGACGCTGTACAGGTTGTCCTGGGGCGCCAGGGCGTCGCGCATGCGCGAACTGTGCAGCCCCACCCCGACCACGCCCCAGCCGGTCTCGCCGCGGCGGGCCAGGTCGTCCAGGTAGACCGCCTGGTGCGCGCGGTGGAAACCGCCGACGCCGAGGTGCACCACCGACGGCACGAGCGCGGAGCGGTCGTACCCGGGGGCGTCGACACCGGGCGGCGGGGAGCTCGCGACCGCGGGCGAGAGCGGGGTGGGGAGGTCCTGAGGGTTCACGGGTGCTCCGGGGGACGGGCGGGGCGGCGGCGCCGCCCGCGCCAACGGGACGACGGCCAGCCGCTTCGACCGCACTGCGGAGCTACCCCGTCGCCGCCCCGGTCAAACCCCGACCCGCCGGAGCCGCTCAGGGGCGCGGGTCGGTGCGCTCCCAGCGCCGCCCACCGCGCTGGCGGCGCGGGGTGGTGGCCGCCACGCACTTCGGGCACACCCACCGCACGGCGTCGGCGCTGCCACCGGTCACCGGGTCGGTGTCGGAGAAGTCAACGTGCGGGAAGCGCGCCAGCCCCGCCCGGCGCAGCGGCACCCCGCACGCCGTCTGGTTCTGCCCCGGTTCCCAGGCGTGCACCTCCCCCTCGGGCAGCCGGCTGCCCTCACCGGGGTCGTACGTCCCGCTGGCCGCCACCTTCACCGCGCACCTCCCCGTCCGCTCCACGGCCCCGGCTCGACCGTTCCGCGAGCCTAGCCAGCCGCCGCGACCGGCGCCGGGTGGCGCGGCACCGGTGCACGGGGTGCAATGGCCGGGGTCGAACCGTCGGCTGCGCAGCGACCTTCCGACGGAGGACCGGTGAGCCCTGGACGCACCGCCACGCGCACGCACCCGCCGCTGGGCACCGCGGAGCCGGCCCGCGTGCGCGACGCCGGCGACGTCCCCGCGTGAGCGCGGGAACCCTGCCCCGGGCGGCCGGTGGGGTGACCGGCGCCACCCTCGGGGTCGAGGAGGAGTTCCACGTCGCGCGCGCCGGCGACCTGCGGCTGCACGACGACCCGGTGCTCAACCGCGCCGCGCTGGCCGGCCGGCTCGGCGAGCGCGTCTCCGCCGAGATCGCCACCACCCAGCTGGAGACGGCCACGGCGGTGTGCACGACGCTGGACGAGGTCCGCGCCGAGCTGCTCGCGGCCCGTGCGCAGGCGTCGGCCGCGGCGGCCTCCGCGGGCGCGGTCCTGCTGGCCGCCTCCACCCACCCGCTGGGGTGCTGGCACGAGCAGCGGCTGACCTCCCGCCCCCGGTACCTGGAGCTGCTCGAGAAGTGGGGGCTGCTGGCGCTGCAGCAGGTGATCTGCGGCTGCCACGTCCACGTGGGCGTGCCGGACCTGGAGGTGGCTGTGGCGGTGATGGACCGGGTGCGCCCCCACCTGCCGCTGCTGCTGGCCCTCACCGGCAGCTCGGCGTTCCACGAGGGCAGCGACACCGGGTACGACAGCTACCGCACCCAGTGGTTCGCGCGCTGGCCGATCACCGGCCCCCCGGAGGAGATGGGTTCCGCCGAGCAGTACCTCACAGTCGTGCAGGCCCTGCGGACCGCCGGGGTGGTGGAGGACTCCTCGAACCTCTACTGGGACGTGCGGCCCTCGCTGAAGTACCCGACGCTGGAGTTCCGCGTCGCGGACGTGTGCACCGACGTCGACGACGCCGTGCTGCACGCCGCGCTGGTGCGCTCGCTGACCCGCGTGCTCGCCGGCCGGGCCCGCGCGGGGTGGCCGGTGCCGCCGGTGCGCCCGGAGGTGCTGCGCGCGGCCCGCTGGCGCGCGGCGCGGTTCGGGCTGGGCGGCGACCTGCTCGACCCGGTCACGCTGGACCTCGTCCCCGCCCCCGAGGCGGCCCGCCGGCTGCTCGCGGAGCTGGAGGGCGACCTGCGCGAGCACGGCGAGCACGGCACGGTGCGCGACCTGCTCGAGTCCCTGCTGGCGCGCGGCACCTCCGCGACCCGGCAGCGGGCGGTGCTGCACCGCACCGGGGACCTGCACCGGGTCGCCGAGTGGCTGGTGCGGTGCGGCACCGGGGAGAGCCGGTGACGGGCACGTGTGAACCGCGCGGGACGGGGAAGGGGACAGGGGACGACACACCCGTCCGACCCGGAGGTACCCCGTGAACAGCAGCGACAACCGCTACGTCACCCAGGCCGTGCACGACCTCGCGTCCGCCCTGTGGTTCGGCGGGTCCGTCATGGGCGTCGCAGGCGTCAACAAGTCCGGCAGCGACCTGGCGGCCGGTTCCGACCGCATCGAGGTCGCCGCCTCGGCGTGGCGCCGCTTCCAGCCGGCGCAGTGGGGCGGCATCGCCACCGTCCTGGTCACCGGCTCGACGCTCACCGCGGCCAGCGGGCACCGCATCGCGGCGCAGAAGGGCTACGGCAGCGTCGGCGCGCTGAAGGTCGGCCTCGTCCTCGGCGGCGCGGTGGCCACCGCGTACGCCGCCTTCGCCGGCCGCAAGATCGCCCAGGCCTCGGACGCCGCCGAGCAGCGCGGCGAGCCCGTCAGCGTCAAGGACGCCACCCTGCCCACCCCGAACACCCCGGCGGACCTGGCGAAGTGGCAGGGCCGGCAGCGCGTGGCGCAGTTCCTGGTGCCCCTGTTCGCGGGCGGCAACATCTTCTGCAACGCCTACCTGACCCAGTCGTACCGCTTCGGCCAGACCGCCAAGGGCGTCATCGCCCGCCTCAACCCGACCTCCTGACCCCTCCCCCCCCGGGCGGAAACAAGGGTTTCCGCCGGGGGACGGGGCGCCCGGAGGGCGGAAAC
>NZ_JBJLSE010000087.1:0-16765 GCF_050871845.1 Kineococcus arenarius subsp. arenarius | reverse complement strand
CAGCCGTCTCCAGACAAACAGTACCAACCACACGCGACCCACCCCCCCCCCCCCCCCCCCCCCCCCCCCCCCCCCCCCCCCCCCCCCCCCCCCCCCCCCCCCCCCCGCCGCGGCCGCGGCGGATGACGGTGATGCGGTCGGCGACCGCCTTCACCTCCCGCAGCTTGTGCGTGATGAAGACGATGGAGGTGCCCGAGTCGGCCAGCTCGCGCATCACGCGCATGAGGTCGTCGGTCTCGGCGGGCGTGAGCACCGCGGTGGGCTCGTCCAGGACGAGGACCTTCGCCTCGCGCAGCAGCGCCTTGAGGATCTCCACGC
This sequence comes from Kineococcus arenarius subsp. arenarius, assembly GCF_050871845.1. Classification (NCBI taxonomy): domain Bacteria; kingdom Bacillati; phylum Actinomycetota; class Actinomycetes; order Kineosporiales; family Kineosporiaceae; genus Kineococcus; species Kineococcus arenarius. Next base: position 16,447 of record NZ_JBJLSE010000087.1, on the reverse strand, counting down.
GCTGCTGCACGCCGACGGCGAGGTCGCCCACCAGGGCGTCCGGCGGCACGGCCAAGCCGAAGCGCTCGGAGGTCTCCACCACGCGCCGGCGCGCGCGGCGGCGGTCCAGCAGCCCGCCGCCGCGCGTCAGCTCCGCGCCCAGCACGATGTTCTCCGCGGCGGTGAAGCCGGGCACCAGCATGAAGTGCTGGTGCACCATGCCGATGCCGGCGGCCATCGCGTCGCCCGGGGAGGAGAACTCCACCGGCCGGCCGTCGACGAGGATCTGCCCCTCGTCGGGCGTGTACAGCCCGTACAGCACGTTCATCAGCGTGCTCTTGCCGGCGCCGTTCTCCCCCAGGAGGGCGTGGATCTCGCCCTCGCGGATCGTCAGGTCGATCCCGTCGTTGGCGACGAGAGGCCCGAAGCGCTTGGTGATGCCTCGGAGTTCCAGCTCCACGTGCGCGTCGTCCCTCTCGTCGCCGTCGAACCCGCTGCCGGTGCCGGTGCTCAGCCGGCGGTGATGGCGTTCGGGGAGGTGATCTCGATGCTGCCGTCCACGATGCCCTCGCGCACCGTCTCCAGCTGGTCCTTCAGCTCCTGCGGCACCTGGTCCTCGAACCGGTTGAAGGGCGCCAGGCCGACGCCCTCGTTCTCCAGGGTGCCGACGTAGGAGCCGGTGGGCGCCTCGCCGTCGGCGGCGGCCAGCACGTACTCCTGCACGGAGTCGGTGAGGTTCTTCGTCACCGAGGAGATGAAGTAGTCGCAGTACTGCTCGGCGCTCTCGCAGCCGTCGGTGTCCACCCAGACGAGGTTCAGGGCCCCGCCGGCGGCCTCCGCGGCCGCACCGGCGCCCAGGCCGGCCTGGCCGGCCACCGGCATGACGATGTCGGCGCCCTGCGCGGCGAGGGTCTCGGTGATCGAGCGGCCCGCGGCCTGGTCGGTGAAGCTGTTGGCGAAGGTGCCGCCGTCGGGGTTGTTCTCGTCCCAGCCGATCACGCGCACGTTCGTGCCGTTCTGCTGGTTGTAGTGCTGCACGCCCTCCCAGAAGCCGTCCATGAAGATGGTGACCGGCGGGATCGGCAGGCCGCCCCAGGTGCCGACGACACCCGTGCCCGTCATGCCGGCGGCCAGGTAACCGCCCAGGAACGCCGCCTCGGCGGTGTTGTACTGCAGGCCGTAGACGTTCTCCAGCTCGGAGGAGGAGTCGATCTCGGCGAACGACTGCTCGGGGTTCGCCGAGGCGACCTCCGCCATCGCGTCGGCCATCAGGCCGCCGACGCCGATGATCGTGTCGCAGCCCTGCTGCACCTGGGCCTGGAGGTTCGGCACGTACTGCGTGTCGTCCGCGGAGGGCACGTAGGAGACCTCGATGTCCGGGTTCTCGGCCGCGGCGGCCTCCATGCCGGCCCAGGAGGACTGGTTGAAGGAGCGGTCGTCCACGCCACCGGTGTCCAGCACCATGCAGGCCTTGAACGCCTCGCCGCCGGAGGTGCCGCCCTCGGCGGCGGTGTCGGCGGGGCGCTCGCCGCAGGAGGCGAGCATCAGGACTGCGGCACCGACGGCCGCGGCCGGGGCGAGGCGGGAGAGGGTCTTCACGGGTGGTCCTCCAGGTCGTCCGGCGAGTGGTCCGGCGGGTCGTCCGGCACAGTGCGGGCGCGGGGCGCCGAAGCCAGTTCGACGAGCGCGCGGTCATCGTAGTGCGCAACCTGACCCGCCCAGGCCCGATCGGCGGGCAACCTGCCCGATCGTGACCTGGGCCGCACCTCAACGGAGCAGCGCGCGCGGGGCGGCGGCCGCGGCCGCGAGCACCCGCACCCCCACCCCGAGCGCCGCCTCGTCGGGGGCGTAGTCGCCGCGGTGCAGGTCGTGGCGGGCCCCGCCCGGGGTGTGGGTGCCCAGCCGCAGCATCGCCCCGGGCACGTGGTGCAGGTACCAGGCGAAGTCCTCCCCGCCCAGCGACTGGCGCGTGGGCAGCACGGCCTCCGCGCCCAGCGCGGCGCGCGCGGCCTCCTCCAGCACGGCGGTGGCGCGCACGTCGTTGTCCACCGGCGGCACCCCGCGCACCAGCACGACCTCCGCCCGCACGTCGTAGGGGCGCACCAGGTCGGCCACGACGCCCTCCACCAGCTCGCCGGCGTGCTGCCACGCCTCGGTCTCCATGCAGCGCAGGGTGCCCTGCGCGTAGCCCTCCGACGGCACCGCGTTGGCGGCGTCACCGGCGTGCACGGCGCCCCACGTGAGGTTCACGCCCGAGCGCGGGTCCACGCGCCGGGTGAGCACGGCCGGCAGCTGGGTCACCACCTGGCCGAGGGCGAAGACGAGGTCGCCGGCCAGGTGCGGGCGGGAGGTGTGCCCGCCGGTGCCGGACAGCCGCACGGTGACGTGGTCGGAGGCCGAGGTGATCGGCCCCGCCTTCAGCCCCACGGTGCCCGCGTCCAGGCTCGGGTCGCAGTGCAGGCCGTACAGGGCCGCGACGCCCTCCAGCACCCCGGCGCCGACCAGGTCCAGCGCCCCGCCGGGCATGACCTCCTCCGCGGGCTGGAACAGCAGCCGCACCCGGTGCGCCAGGGCGCCGGTGCGGTGCAGGTCGGCCAGCACCAGGCCGGCGCCGGCGACCACGGCGGTGTGCACGTCGTGGCCGCAGGCGTGCGCGGCGCCGGGGGCGGTGGAGGCGAAGGGCAGGCCGGTCGTCTCCTCCAGCGGCAGGGCGTCCAGGTCGGCGCGCACGCCCACCGCCGGGCCGCCCTCCGGGCCGACCTCGGCGACCAGGCCGGTGCCCGGCAGCAGCCGCACCGCCAGGCCGGCGGCGGTGAGCAGCTCGGCCACGGCCGCCGTCGTGCGGTGCTCGGCGCGCGCCAGCTCCGGGTGGGCGTGCACGTCGCGGCGCAGCGACACCACCGCCGGCAGGTGCGCCGCGGCGAGGGGGGCGACGAGCTCCGGGGAGGGCCCACCGGCCGCCACCGGGCGGGTGGTGGCGGTGCGGTCCCCCGTGTCGCTGCTCATGGACCGGTCACGCTACCGCCGCCGCCCGGCCGCCACCCCCGGCTGGCGCCCCCGGCGGGCGCGGTCAGAGCACCGAGTCCAGCCCGGCCGCCTCGGCGCGGGCCACGAGCTTCTTGACCTCCTGGGCGCGGGCGCGGGTGGTGACCAGCAGCGCGTCGGGGGTGTCCACGACGACCAGGTCGTCCACGCCCAGCAGGGCCACGACGCGGCCGTTGGCCGGCACCACCAGCCCCCCGGCGACCTGCTCGGTGATGACCAGGCCGGCGTCGCCCAGCACCCGCGGCTCGTCGACCTCGGCGGGCAGCAGCTCGGCCAGGGAGGAGAAGTCGCCGACGTCGTCCCAGCCGAAGGTGGCCGGCACGACGGCGACGCGCCCGGCCTCGGCGGCCGGCTCGGCCACCGCGTGGTCGATGGAGATGGACGGCAGCGCGGGCCACTGCTCGGCCAGCACCGCCTCGCGCTGCGGGGTGTCCCAGGCGTCGGCGATGCGCTGCAGGCCCGCGTGCAGGGCCGGGACGTTCTCGGCCAGCAGCTCGAGCAGCACGTCGGCGCGCGCGACGAACATGCCGCCGTTCCAGCGGTAGTCCCCGGTGGACAGGTACGCCGAGGCGGTGCGCGCGTCCGGCTTCTCCTTGAACTGCAGCACGCGGCGGGCGTTGGGCGCGCCCTGCAGGCGCAGCCGCTTGCCCAGGCGGATGTAGCCGAAGCCGGTGGCCGGGTGGGAGGGTGCGATCCCGATGGTCACCACGAAGCCGCGGCGGGCGGTGACGACCGCCTCCTCCACGGAGGACTCGAAGTCGTCGCGGCCGGAGATGTTGTGGTCCGCGGCGAACGAGCCCAGCACGGCGTCGGGGTCGCGGCGCAGCAGCACCGCCGCCGCCAGGCCGATCGCGGCGGCGGAGTCGCGCCGGCACGGCTCGCGCAGGATGTTCTCCGCCGGCAGCTCGGGCAGTTGCGCGGCGACGGCGTCGGCGTGCGAGCGGCCGGTCACCACCCAGGTGCGCTGCGCCTCGGTCAGCGGCAGCAGCCGGTCCCAGGTGGACTGCAGCAGGGTGCGGCCGCGGCCGGTGAGGTCCAGCAGGAACTTGGGCCGGTGGCTGCGCGAGAGCGGCCACAGCCGGGTGCCGGCCCCGCCCGCCGGCACGACCGCGTGGAAGTCGGACAGGTCGATCTGCGCGTCCTCGAGGTCGTCCACCGACCACGCCGGCGACCACGCCGGCGACCACGCCGGCCCTCCCGGGACGCGCGCCCCCGCCGCGTCCGGCCCCGACCCGCCCTGCTCCTGCACACCCGGCTCCTGCACGCCCGGACCTCCCCCTCGCCCCTGCACCGACGCGGTGAACCTACCGCCGGGCGCACCGGCGCAGCGGGCACCGCACCGGGCGGCTCGAGAGGGTAAGGTGAGGTGAACCTCACCTGATCGGGCCAGAGGTCCTGCACCCCGTGAGTCCTTCGTCACAAAACCTCCGCACCGGCCTCCGCAGCGCGATCGGTCACCCCCGCGCGCCTACGATGGACGTCGGACGCCGCCACCCGTGCGCCGGAGCCCGGGAGGAACCGGCGTCGGATCAAATCGAGGAGGACGCCGGTGGCCACGAGCCTCACCCCGCCGTCGCAGGGGAAGAAGAGCGGGATCAAACCCGCGGGCACGCTGTACCGCGGACGCGAGGGCATGTGGTCCTGGGTGATGCACCGCATCTCCGGCGTCCTGATCTTCTTCTTCCTGTTCGTGCACGTCCTGGACACCGCCACGGTGCGGGTGTCCCCGGAGGTGTACGACGCGGTGATCGACACGTACAAGAACCCCGTCATGGGCCTCGGCGAGGCCGGCCTGGTGGGCGCCGTGGTGTTCCACGCCCTCAACGGCGTGCGGATCATCCTGGTCGACTTCTGGCACAAGGGCACCCAGCACCAGCGCAAGCTCTTCTGGGGCGTCGTCGTCGTGTGGTTCGCACTGATGGTGCCCTTCCTCGTCCGCCACCTGACCAACGTCTTCACCCACTGAGGCGGCCCCGATGAGCGCACCCGAGCAGACCCCCGGCGGCAGCTACGCCCCCGCCCTGGAGACCCCCCGCTCCCCCTACAAGCGCAACCGCTCCACGCGCCCGAACTGGGAGCTGCACGGCTGGCTGTTCATGCGGATGTCCGGCCTGGCGCTGATCGTCCTCGTCTTCGGCCACCTGTTCATCAACCTCGTCCAGGGCGAGGGCATCCACCAGGTCGACTGGGGCTTCGTGGCCGGCAAGTGGTCCAGCCCGTTCTGGCAGACCTGGGACCTGCTGATGCTGTGGCTGGCGCAGCTGCACGGCACCAACGGCGTCCGCACGATCATCAACGACTACGCCGAGCGCGACGCGACGCGCTTCTGGCTGAAGATGGCGCTGTACCTGGCGACGGTCGTCGTCCTCGTCGTCGGCACCCTCGTCATCTTCACCTTCGACCCCTGCGCGGACCCCACGCGGAACTTCGACTTCTGCTCGGCCCGCTGAGCGGCCACCACCAGCACTCAGGGAGGCAGTTGTGCAGACGCACCAGTTCGACGTGGTCATCGTCGGCGCCGGCGGCGCGGGGATGCGCGCCGCGCTCGAGGCGGGCCAGCGGGCCCGCACGGCCGTGCTCACCAAGCTCTACCCGACGCGCTCGCACACCGGTGCGGCCCAGGGCGGCATGTGCGCCGCCCTGGCGAACGTCGAGGAGGACAACTGGGAGTGGCACACCTTCGACACCGTCAAGGGCGGCGACTACCTCGTCGACCAGGACGCCGCCGAGGTCATGTGCAAGGAGGCCATCGACGCGGTCCTGGACCTCGAGAAGATGGGCCTGCCGTTCAACCGCACGCCCGAGGGCAAGATCGACCAGCGCCGCTTCGGCGGGCACACCCGCGACCACGGCAAGGCGCCGGTGCGGCGCTCCTGCTTCGCCGCGGACCGCACCGGTCACATGATCCTGCAGACCCTCTACCAGCAGTGCGTCAAGCACGAGGTGGAGTTCTTCAACGAGTTCTACGTGCTCGACCTGCTGATGGTGCCGGCCGACCAGGCCCGCACCGGCGACGAGATCGAGGGCGCCGTCGGGCAACCGGCGGCCGAGACGCCGCCGTCCATCGGCGTCCCCGGCGACAAGCGCGTGGCGGGCGTCGTGGCGTACGAGCTCGCCACCGGTGAGATCCACGTCTTCCAGGCCAAGTCCGTGGTGCTGGCCACCGGCGGCGCCGGCAAGGTCTACAAGACGACCTCGAACGCCCACACCCTCACGGGCGACGGCATGGGCATCGCCTACCGGCGCGGCATCCCGCTGGAGGACATGGAGTTCTTCCAGTTCCACCCGACCGGCCTGGCGGGCCTGGGCATCCTGCTGTCCGAGGCCGCCCGCGGCGAGGGCGGCATCCTGCGCAACGCCGACGGCGAGCGGTTCATGGAGCGCTACGCGCCCACCATCAAGGACCTCGCACCGCGCGACATCGTCGCCCGCTCGATGGCCAACGAGGTGCGCGAGGGACGCGGCGCCGGGCCGAACAAGGACTACGTCCTGCTCGACCTGACCCACCTGGAGCCGGCGCACATCGACGCCAAGCTGCCGGACATCACCGAGTTCGCCCGCACCTACCTCGGCGTCGAGCCGTACACCGAGCCGGTGCCGGTGTACCCGACCGCGCACTACGCGATGGGCGGCGTGCCGACCAACGTGGAGTCCGAGGTGCTGCAGGACAACACGCGCGTCGTCCCCGGCCTGTACGCCGCGGGCGAGGTGGCGTGCGTGTCCGTGCACGGCTCCAACCGCCTGGGCACCAACTCGCTGCTGGACATCAACGTCTTCGGCCGCCGCGCCGGCATCGCCGCCGCGGAGTACGCGAAGAAGGCCCAGTGGGTCGCGCTGCCCGAGCAGCCGGAGGCCGCCGTCGTGACGCAGCTGACGGAGCTGCGCGACCGCCCGGCCGGCTCCGAGCGGGTCGCGGCGATCCGCGCGGAGCTGCAGGAGACGATGGACGCCAACGCCCAGGTGTTCCGCACCGAGGCCACCCTCAAGCAGGCCCTCACCGACATCGAGCGGCTGCGGGAGCGCTACGCGCGCGCCGCGGTCCAGGACAAGGGCAAGCGCTACAACCTGGACCTGCTCGAGGCCCTGGAGCTCGGGTTCCTGCTGGACCTCGCCGAGGTGATGTGCCTCGGCGCCCTGGAGCGCAAGGAGTCCCGCGGCGGTCACTTCCGCGAGGACTACCCCAACCGCGACGACGTCAACTTCATGCGGCACACGATGGTGTACCGCGAGGCCGGCGCCGACGGTCAGCCCACGATGCGCCTGGACTTCAAGCCCGTCGTCCAGACGCGCTACCAGCCGATGGAGCGCAAGTACTGATGTCCACCTTCGAGACCAGCCCGCGCGAGACCAGCGCCGAGTCCGGGTCCGCCAAGTCCGCCGACCGGGCACGCGAGGGCGCCGGCGGCGCGGCTCCCCGCGAGGGCGGCAACATCGGCGGCACCGGCGAGGTGCCCAGCTTCCAGGTGACGCTGAAGATCCGCCGCTACGACCCGGAGCGCGACTCCGAGCCGCGGTGGGAGGAGCACCACCTCACCATGTACGGCACGGACCGCGTGCTGGACGCCCTGCACAAGGTGAAGTGGGAGGTGGACGGCTCCCTGACGTTCCGCCGCTCCTGCGCGCACGGCGTCTGCGGCTCCGACGCCATGCGCATCAACGGCGTCAACCGGCTCGCGTGCAAGGTCCTGCTCAAGGACCTCAACCTCGACAAGCCCATCACCGTCGAGCCCATCAAGGGCCTGCCGGTGGAGAAGGACCTCATCGTGGACATGGAGCCGTTCTTCGCCTCCTACCGCGAGGTGATGCCCTTCCTCATCGCCAAGGGCGCCGAGCCGACCCGCGAGCGCCTGCAGTCCCAGGCCGACCGCGAGCGCTTCGACGACACCACCAAGTGCATCCTGTGCGCGGCCTGCACCTCCAGCTGCCCGGTGTTCTGGACCGACGGGCAGTACTTCGGCCCGGCGGCCATCGTCAACGCGCACCGGTTCATCTTCGACAGCCGCGACGCCGGCTCCGACCTGCGCCTGGAGATCCTCAACGACAAGGAGGGCGTGTGGCGCTGCCGCACGACCTTCAACTGCTCCGAGGCGTGCCCGCGCGGCATCCAGGTGACCAAGGCGATCGCCGAGGTCAAGCAGGCCCTGATCTCCCGCAAGTTCTGAGGCGGGCGCCCACCCGGCGCCCCCTCGCGAAGGCCCGTCCCGCTGGTGCAGCGGGACGGGCCTTCGCGCGTTCGCCCTGCAGGGGTCAGGATGGGTCACGTGCGCCACCAGGACCGTTACCTGCAGATCAGCCGTGTCCTGTACCGGCACGGGCTGGGCTACTTCGTCCACGCCCTGGGGCTGGAGCGCTGGGTGCGCGCCGAGCGGGTGACGGCGCGGTCCCGTCCGGACGAGTCACGCTCCGTGGCGGTGCACGTGCGGCTGGTCCTGGAGGAGCTGGGGCCCGCGGCCGTGAAGCTGGGGCAGATCCTGTCCACGCGCCCGGACCTGCTGAGCCCGGCGTTCCAGCGGGAGCTGGAGAAGCTGCAGGACCGCGCCTCCCCGGTGCCCGCGGAGGCGGTGCGCGCGGCGGTGCGCGAGGAGCTGGGCGCCGACCCCGAGCGGGTCTTCGCGCGCTTCGACCCCGTCCCGCTGGCCAGCGCCTCCATCGGCCAGGCGCACGCGGCGACCCTCGCCGACGGCAGCGAGGTGGTGGTCAAGGTGCGCCGGCCCGGTGTCGTGGAGGAGGTCGAGGCGGACCTGGAGATCCTGCGGGCGCTGGCGGCGCGGGCCTCGCACCGCTGGTCCGCGGCCGCCGACTACGACCTGGTGGGGCTGACCGGCGACTTCGCCGACACCCTGCGCGCGGAGCTGGACTACCTGCAGGAGGGCCAGAACGCCGAGCGCTTCGCCCGCAACTTCCGCGGCGACCCGGACATCCACGTGCCGGAGGTCCACTGGGACACCACGACCTCCCGCGTCATCACCCTGGAGCGGCTGCGCGGCACGAAGATCAGCGACGTGGACACGCTGGACGAGGCGGGCATCGACCGCCGGGCCCTGGCGGAGCGCGCCACCCGCCTGCTGGCGGACATGGTCTTCGAGCACGGCTTCTTCCACGCCGACCCGCACCCGGGCAACTTCCTCATCGAGCCGAGCGGGCGCATCGGCCTGCTGGACTACGGGATGGTCGGGGAGGTCGACGAGCGCACCCGCCGGCACCTGGCGGCGCTGCTGGCGGCCTTCGAGCGCCGCGATCCCGCACGGATCGCGGCCGCCTTCGCCGACATCGGCGTCACCAAGCACCGCGTGGACCGCATCCGGCTGACCGCCGACGCCGCGTACCTGCTCAGCCGCTACGAGGGCCTGCCGCTGGGCAGGGTCCGCATCGGCGACGTCGTGCGCGACGTGCTGGAGATCCTGCGCCGGCACCACCTGGCGCTGCCGCGCAACCTCGCCCTGGTCGTGAAGATGATCGTGATGACCGAGGGTCTGGGTTCCACCCTGGACCCCGGCTTCCAGATCGGCACGGTCCTGGGCCCCTACGCGCGGCGCCTGGTGACCGGGCACCTGGACCCGGTGACGATCGCGCGGCGGCTGCGGCAGGCCGGCCTGGACGCCGCCACGCTGGGCGTGGAGCTGCCCGGGCAGCTGGGCCGCGTGCTCGACGTGCTGGACCGCGACGGGATCTCGGTCTCGCTGCGCACCGACGAGCTGGACCCCCTGGTGGAGCGGGTGGAGCGCATCGGCAACCGACTGGTGGTCGCACTGGTGACCGCGGCGGGCATCGAGGCGCTGGCACTGCTGGCCTCCTCGGACCCGGAGCGGCTGAAGCCGCACGAGACGAAGGTGGCCGCGCTGGGCGCCGCGGCGGTCGGGTCGCTGACGGCCTACCTGGGCTGGACCGCGCGCGGCCGGCGGCGCCGCGGCTGACCGGCGCGGGCCGCTCCCGCCGGCACCCCGGGTGCCGGCGGGAGCGCTCGCCTCAGTGCGGGATCACCCCGTGCGGGTCGATGACGAACTTCTGCGGGGCGCCGGCGTCGAACTTCGCGTAGGCGTCGGGAGCCTCGTCCAGCGAGATGGGGGTGGCGCCCACGGCCTTCGCGATCTGCACCTTGTCGTGCAGGATCGCCATCATCAGCTGGCGGTTGTAGCGCATCACCGGGCACTGGCCGGTGGTGAACGACAGCGACTTCGCCCACCCGGTGCCCAGGTCCAGCGACAGCGAGCCCTTCTTCGCCGCCTCGTCGACGCCGCCGGGGTCACCCGTGACGTACAGGCCGGGGATGCCCAGCGCACCGCCGGCGGCGGTGATCTCCATGAGGGAGTTCAGGACCGTGGCCGGGGCCTCCTTCGCCGCACCCTCGCCGTGCCCGCGGGCCTCGAACCCGACGGCGTCCACGCCGCAGTCCACCTCCGGCACCCCGAGGATCTGCTCGATCTGGTCCTTCGGGTCGCCCTTGGACACGTCGACCGTCTCGCAGCCGTTCTCGCGGGCGCGCGCCAGCCGCTCGGGGTTGAGGTCGCCGACGATGACGACGGCGGCGCCCAGCAGCTGCGCGCCGACGGCCGCGGCCAGGCCCACCGGACCGGCCCCGGCGACGTACACGGTCGAGCCGACGCCGACACCGGCGGTGACGCAGCCGTGGAACCCCGTGGGGAAGATGTCCGACAGCATCGCCAGGTCGAGGATCTTCTCCATGGCCCGGTCCTTGTCGGGGAACCTCAGGCAGTTGAAGTCCGCGTAGGGGACGAGGACGTACTCGGCCTGCCCGCCCACCCAGCCGCCCATGTCGACGTAGCCGTAGGCGGACCCGGGTCGGTCGGGGTTGACGTTCAGGCAGATGCCGGTCTTGCGCTCCTTGCAGTTGCGGCACCGGCCGCAGGCGATGTTGAACGGCACGGACACGAGGTCGCCGACCTCGAGGAACTCGACGTCCCGGCCCTTCTCCACGACCTCGCCGGTGATCTCGTGGCCCAGCACCAGGTTCGGCGGTGCCGTGGTGCGCCCGCGCACCATGTGCTGGTCGGAGCCGCAGATGTTCGTGGCGACGAGCTTGAGGATCACCCCGTGGTCGACGCGCCGGCCCACGTTGGCCGGGTTGACGCCCGGCCCGTCGCGCAGCTCGAACGTCGGGTAGTCGATGGTCTGCACCTCGACCTTGCCGGGTTCGAGGTAGGCGACGGCGCGGTTGCCGTTGCTGGGGGCCGTGGTCGTCACGGGGTCCGCCCTTCTCGCGGCGGCGCCGGCCTCGGTGTCGGCGCCCGGGAGGACAGTCCACCGCTCCCGGGCGCCGACCGCAAGGGGGTGGTTCAGCCCTCCACCACTGCGGGCACCGCGTTGCGCGAGACCACCGAGGAGTACCACAGGGCGCTGTCCTTGACGGTGCGCTCCTGGGTGGCGTAGTCGACGTGGACGATGCCGAACCGCTTGGAGAAGCCGTAGCCCCACTCGAAGTTGTCCAGGAAGGACCACAGGTAGTAGCCGGTGACCGGAGCACCGGCCTCGACCGCGTCGAGCACGGCGGCCAGGTGGTCGCGCAGGTAGCGGACGCGCTCCACGTCGTGGACCCGGCCGCCGACGACGACGTCCGGGTAGGCGGCGCCGTTCTCGGTGACGAGCAGCTCCAGGCCGGGGTGCTCGCGGTGGATCCGCAGCAGCAGCTCGGTCATGCCGCGGGCGTCGACGCTCCAGCCCATGTCCGTCTTGTGCCCGGGCTGCTCGGGGAACTCGACCAGGTCGGCGCAGGCCACCCACGGGCTGTGCTCGCTCGCACCGTGGCCGTCGGCCTCGGCGCGCGGCCCCGAGCCGTCCCAGGCGCGCACGACGGTCGGGCTGTAGTAGTTCACGCCCAGCACGTCCAGGGGCTGGTGGATCAGCTCCAGGTCGCCGTCGCGCACGAAGGACCAGTCGCTGACACCGGCGGTGTCGGCCTGCACGTCCGCCGGGTACGAGCCGCGCAGCACCGGGTCGAGGAAGACCCGGTTCTGCAGCCCGTCGACGCGGCGCACGGCGTCGGCGTCGGCCTCCCCCGTGCCGTCGGTGCGCACCCACGCCAGGTTCAGGGTGAGGGCGACGCGGGCGTCCGGCGCGGCGCGGCGCACGGCGGCGGCACCGAGGCCGTGGGCGAGGTTGAGGTGGTGCACCGCTGCCAGCGCGGCCGCGGGTTCGGTGCGGCCCGGGGCGTGCACGCCGGAGGCGTACCCCAGGTAGGCGGAGCACCACGGCTCGTTGAGGGTGATGAAGGTGCCCACCCGGTCACCCAGCGCGCCCGCGACGACCTCGGCGTACTCGGCGAAGCGCTCCGCGGTGGCCCGCGAGGTCCAGCCGCCCGCGTCCTCCAGAACCTGCGGCAGGTCCCAGTGGTAGAGGGTCACGGCCGGCTCGATGCCCGCGGCGATCAGCTCGTCCACGAGGGTGGAGTAGAACGCCAGGCCGGCCTCGTTGACGGGTCCGAGCGAAGCGGCGCTCACCTGCGGGGTGATGCGCGGCCACGCCACGGAGAACCGGTAGGAGGCCATGCCCAGCCGCTTCATGATGGCGATGTCCTCGCGGAAGCGGTGGTAGTGGTCGTCGGCCACGTCGCCGGTGTCCCCACCGGCCACCTTGCCCGGGGTGCGGGCGAAGGTGTCCCAGATGGAGGGGGTGCGGCCGTCCTCGGCCGCGGCGCCCTCGATCTGGTAGGACGCGGTCGCGGTCCCCCAGACGAAACCGGGCGGGAAGGCGCGCTCGGCGGTGGTGCCGGCGTCAGCGGTGGTGGGACGTTCCTCGGTGGTGGTCATGCGGGTCGGGGCCGCCGCCGGGGCGCGCGGCACCGCCTCCTCTCGATGGGTGTTCGGGGACGGGCTGGAGCGGGGTGCGGGTCAGCCCTTGACGGCGCCGGCCATGATCCCGCTGACGATCTGCTTGCCGAGCAGCACGAACACGACGATGACGGGCAGGGTGCCGACGAGGGTTCCCGCCATGATGATCGAGGTGTCGGGGACGTAACCGCTGCCGAGGTTGTTCAGCGCCACCTGCACGGTGGGCATCGAGGAGTTCAGCGCGATGACGGGCCAGAAGAAGTCGTTCCAGGCCGTCATGAAGGTGAGCATCCCCAGCACCGCCATGCCGGGGCGGGCGATGGGCAGCACGATCGCCACGACGGTGCGCGTGGCGGAGGCGCCGTCCATCTTGGCCGCTTCCAGCAGTTCGTCGGGCAGCGTCTGCACGAGGTACTGGCGCATGAAGAACACGCCGAACGCGGTCACCAGGGAGGGCAGGATGACCGACTCCAGCCGGCCGGCCAGGTTCCAGTCAGACATGATCTTGTACAGCGGCACCACCCCGAGCGTCGGGGGGATCATCAGCGTGCCGATCGTCACGGCGAACAGGGCGTTCTTGCCCCGGAAGCGCAGCTTGGCGAAGGCGAAACCGGCCAGCGTGCAGAACAGCAGGGTCCCGATCGTCGTGACGCCGGAGACGATCAGCGAGTTCACGATGGCCAGTCCGATGGCCTGCTGCTCCAGCGCGGTGCTGATGTTCTGCCACAGGTACGGGCCCGGCAGGAACGGCGGCGGCGACTGGGTCATCTCCGACATCGGCCGGCTCGCCGCGACGATCATGTAGTAGAACGGCACGAGGAAGACGAACGCGGTGACGCCCAGCAGCACGTAGGTCAGCCAGCCGGCGGCGTCGGGGGCGCGGTAGCGCTTCCGGCGCCCCTGGCCCGACGGGGTGGGTGCGGCCAGTGCGGCCTCGCGGACGGTGGTCGTGGTCATCGCCGGGCTCCTTGCGTGTCGCGGTCCCGCCACCGGGCCAGCGCGGTGTTGACCAGGACCAGCACGATGATGAGCAGGAACGTCACCCAGGCGATGGTGGCGGCACGCCCCAGGGCCCCGAACGCCCACCCCTGCTGGTACATGAACAGCCCGAGCGTCTGGTACTGGTTCAGCGCCCCGCCGTCGACGCCACCGAACAGCAGCGGCTCCCCGAACAGCTGGGTCGCGCCGATCGTGGAGACCACCACGGTGAACAGGATCGTGGGGCGCAGACCGGGCAGCGTGACGTGCACGAACTGCTGCCAGCGGTTCGCGCCGTCCAGGGCCGCCGCCTCGTACAGGTCCTGCGGGATGGACTGCATCCCGGCCAGGTAGATGAGGGCGTTGTAACCGGTCCATCGCCAGATGACGATGATCGAGATGGCGATCTGCGCACTGAGGTCGCCGTTGCGCCAGTCCAGGCCGGCCATCCCGACGAGCGAGAGCATCCAGTTGGCCAGCCCGTTGTCCCGGCCGAAGATCTGCGCGAAGACCAGGGTGGAGGCCGCCACCGACGTGGCGTACGGCATCATCATCGAGACGCGGAAGAAGTTCCGCCCACGCATCCGGTAGTTCAGCAGGTGAGCCAGTCCGAGGGCCAGCAGCAACTGCGGGACGGTGGACAGCACGCCGAGCGTGAACGTGTTCCACAGCGCGTTGTAGAACTTCTCGTTGGTGAACAGCCAGGTGTAGTTCTCCCACCCGGTCCACTCCGGTTCCGAGCCCAGCTCGTAGGAGTGGAAGCTGATCCACATCGTGTAGACGAGCGGGAACAGCCCGAAGGCGAAGAAGAGCAGGAAGAACGGGGCGATGTACGCGTACGGCGCGGCCAGGCCCTCGAACCGGAACAGCCGCGAGCGCAGCGACAGCTCCGGTGCGGTGGCCTTCGCGCCTGGATCGGGCGGTGCCGGTGGTGCGGTCGTGCTCTGAGCGCTCACAGCGTCTCCTCGCGGGTGGGGGTCCGGACGGCCGGGACGGGGTGGCCACCGCGAGCGGCGGCCACCCCGGGTTCGGTTCGGATCAGCCGATCTGGTTGGAGAGGTCGCTGGAGGCGCTCTCCCAGGCGTCGGCGGGGCTGACGCCGTTGACCTCGACCGACAGCAGGGCCTGCACCAGGGCGGACTTGACGACCGCGTCCTCCTCACCGAGGACCTGGGTGGGGGCCGCCTCGGCGGCCTCGGAGAAGATCCTGCCGATGGGCGCGCCCTGGAAGTACTCGTCGGTGGAGCCGGCGACCAGGTCGAACGCCGCGGTGTTGGAGGGGAAGTTCCCGCCGGTCTCGAAGACCTTGGCCTGCTGCTCCGGGTCGGTCAGCCACTTCACGAGCTTGGCGGCCTCCTCCTGGTTGTCGCTGGAGGCGGGGATCCCCAGGTAAGAACCGCCCCAGTTGCCGCCGGCACCGCCGGGCAGGGAGGTGACGTTCCACTTGCCGGCACCGGCGTCACCGGCCTTGCCCTTGATGTAGCCCACCATCCAGGCGGGGCAGGCGATGGTGGCGAAGGACCCGCTGCCGAAACCGGTGTCCCAGGCGGGGTCCTCGAACTGCTCCAGGTCGGCGGTCAGGCCCTCCTGGGCGGCCGCGGCGGCCGTGTCGAAGGCGTCCTTGACGGCGGGGTTGCTGTCCCAGATCAGCTCCCCGGACTCGTCGTAGTAGATCTCCTCCTCGGTGGAGATGATGGCGTTGTAGAAGCCGCCGGCGGAGTCCATCCAGGCGGTGCCCGCGGGCGCCTTCGCCTGGAACTCCCGGCCGAGGGCGACGTAGTCGTCCCAGGAGCCCAGCCGGGCGGAGAGCTGGGCCGGGTCGGTGGGCAGCCCGGCCTGCTCGAGGAGGTCGCTGCGGTAGCACAGGCCCATGGGGCCGATGTCGGTGCCCAGCGCCAAGACCTCGCCGTCGGCGGTGGTGGCCGCGACCGACTTCCACTCGGGGTAGTTCGCGACCTGCTCCCCCGCCGGCGTGGTGGACAGGTCGGTCCACTTGTCGGCCTGGTTGGCGACGACGTCGGCGATGCGGCCCACCTCGATGCCCTGGACGTCGGCGGCGCCGTTGCCGGAGGCCAGCTTGGTCTGCAGCGCGGGCCAGTAGTTGTTCTCGCCCTGGGTGGACTCGTACTGGATGCTCACACCGGGGTTGAGCTGCTCGTACTCGTCGAACAGGCCGGCCTCCTCGAACCCGAAGGTGCCGAACAGGCTGACGGTCAGGTTGGTCGTCCCGTCGGCGGCGGCCGCGTCGGCCGACCCCGCGTCGGTGGTGCTGCAGGAGGTGAGCAGCAGGGCGCCGCTGACCGCCGCCGCTGCGGCGGCCAGGGTCGTCTTCCGGGCACTGGGCATGGGAACTCCTCGAGGGGGCCGCCGGGGCGGCAGATCGACGGTGATCGGCACTCGCGGCGTGAGAGCGCTCTCAAGAAGAGCCGCGTTGCGCTGAGAGCGCTCTCACGGAATGCCCCCAGAGTGGCCCGCCCCCGACCCGCCTGTCAACACCCCTCCCCCCCCCCCCGGGGGGGGGGGGGGGGGGGGGGGGGGGGGGGGGGGGGCGGGGGCCGGGGGGGGGGGGGGGGGGGGGGGGGGGGGGGGGGGGGGGGGCGCGGGGGGCCCCCCCCCCCCCCCCCAACGCGCTGGTGGCGCCCATGCAGGGCACGATCGTG
>NZ_JBJLSE010000086.1:0-16907 GCF_050871845.1 Kineococcus arenarius subsp. arenarius | reverse complement strand
CCCTGCGCGCCGTGGTCCCGCACGGGCAGAGCTGCTCCGTCGGCGTGGCCCGCTGGGACGGCGCCGAGGAACCCGCCGCGGCGCTGCGCCGCGCCGACGAGGCCCTGTACGCCGCCAAGACCGGCGGCCGCGACCGCCTCGTGCACGACGGCACCGCCACCTCGGCGACCGGTGCTGCACGCTCGAGCACCCCGGCGACCGGGGCCACCGCCAGGAGGACGACGTGAAGCGCTCGCACACCCGAGGCCTGGGCGCCGCCGCGGCGGCCGTCGTGGCGACCCTGCCGCTGTGCACGACCGCGACCGCGGCGGTCGGGGCCACGAGCCCGGCGGGCACCGTGGTCTACCTGCTGCCCGTGGCCGCGGCCGTCGCCCTCATGGCCGTGGCCGTGCACCGGATCCCGCCCGCGCGACGGCGCCCGTGGCGCTGGCTGCTGGGGGCGCAGGTGATGTACCTGGTGGGCGAGCTGCTGTTCGCCGCCCTGGACCTGGCCGGCAACGAGAGCTGGCCGACCCCCGCCGACGCCGTCTACCTGCTGGCGTACGTGCCCGTGACCGTCGGCCTGCTGAGCCTGAACCGCCAGCGCGGCGGGTCCTCCCACCGCGGCAGCCTGCTGGACGCCTGCATCGTCACGCTCAGCGCGGCCACCCTGTTCGGCGTCTTCGTCGTGCTGCCCATCGCCACCGACAGCACGCAGACCGCGCTGGTGCGCGTGCTCAGCACCGCCTACCCGGTGGCCGACGTGCTGTGGGTGTTCCTGCTGGCCCGGATGGTCACCGGCCCCGGCGCGCGCACCCGCGCCTTCTGGCTGCTGGCCGGCGGCACGAGCGCCACCGTGGTCGCCGACGTGGCCATGAACGTGCTGCAGCTCGTCGACGGCGGGGCGAGCACCCCGCTGTGGATGAACCTGTTGTGGCAGTGCTTCTACGTGCTGTACGCCCTGGCCGCGACCACCGAGTCCGCCTCCCGGCTGACGGAGAAGAAGCCCACCGAGGGCGCCGGCCTGACCGTGCCGCGCCTGGTGCTGCTGGCCGTGGCGGCCGTGCTGCCCTCCCTGGTCCTGGTGGCCCTCACCGTGGGCGGGCGCGCCACCCCCACCGGGTGGCTGGCGACCGGCTCGGTGCTGCTCGTCGCGCTGGTCGTGGCCCGCATCTGGGACCTGTTGCAGCAGGTGCGCAGCCAGGCCGTGCAGCTGGCCGCCCTGGCCCGCACCGACCCGCTGACCGGCGCGGCCAACCGCCGCACCTGGGACCACGAGCTCTCCCGCGCCTGCGCCACCGCCGCCCGCACCGGCGAGGGGCTGTACGTGGCGCTGCTGGACCTGGACCGCTTCAAGGCGTTCAACGACACCCGCGGGCACCAGGCCGGCGACGAGCTGCTCAAGGCCGCCACCGCCGCCTGGACCGAGGCCCTGGCCGGCGACGGGTTCCTGGCCCGCTGGGGCGGGGAGGAGTTCGCCGTCCTGCTGCCCTCGCGCGACGAGGACGGCGCGCTGCGGCTCCTGGACTCCCTGCGCGCCGTGGTCCCGCACGGGCAGAGCTGCTCCGTCGGCGTGGCCCGCTGGGACGGCGCCGAGGAACCCGCCGCGGCGCTGCGCCGCGCCGACGAGGCCCTGTACGCCGCCAAGACCGGCGGGCGCGACCGCCTCGCCGCCGCGTCCGAGCTGCGCCGGCCGGGGGCGTCCGGTCGGCGGCCGGTGGCAGACTCGCGGCCGTGAGCACCCCCACCGCCTCCGGCCGCACCCGCCACGACGTCGCCCGACTCGTCGACCACACCCTGCTCAAGCCCGAGGCG
This sequence comes from Kineococcus arenarius subsp. arenarius, assembly GCF_050871845.1. Lineage (NCBI taxonomy): Bacteria > Bacillati > Actinomycetota > Actinomycetes > Kineosporiales > Kineosporiaceae > Kineococcus > Kineococcus arenarius. The sequence continues at coordinate 15,113 of NZ_JBJLSE010000086.1, read as the reverse complement.
ACGCGGGCGGACGTCCTCGCGCTGTGCGCGGACGCCCGCGAGCTGGGCGTCCTGGCGATCTGCGTGTCGCCGTCGATGCTCGACGTCGCCCGCGGCGAGGCCGTCGAGGGCCTCGTCGTCGCCACCGTCTGCGGGTTCCCCTCCGGCAAGCACACCAGCGCGGTCAAGGCCTTCGAGGCCGAAGCGGCCGTGCGCGCCGGCGCGCAGGAGGTCGACGTGGTGATCGACGTGGGTGCCGCGCTGGCCGGGGAGTTCGACGCGGTGCGCGCCGACGTCGCCGCCGTGCGCGCGGCCGTGCCCTCCCCCGGGGTGCTGAAGGTCATCGTGGAGTCCGCGGCCCTGCCCGACGACGTGCTCGTCGAGGTGTGCCGCGCCGCGGAGGCCGCCGGCGCCGACTTCGTGAAGACCTCCACCGGGTTCCACGCCACCGGCGGCGCGAGCGTGCACGCCGTGCAGGTCATGGCCGCCACCGTCGGCGGCCGCCTCGGCGTCAAGGCCAGCGGCGGCATCCGCGACACGGCGACCGCGCTGGCGATGCTCGACGCGGGCGCCACCCGGCTGGGACTGTCGGGGACGGCGGCCGTCCTGGCCGGCCTGGACGACTGAGCCGGACCACCGGGGCGGTACGGAGCGGAGGGGGACGACGTGGACGAGGACGAGGTCGCCGGGGCGGGCACGGGGCCCGGCCCGGGCGGGGACGGCGGCATCGAGTGCTGGCTGACCGACATGGACGGGGTGCTCGTCCACGAGGAGCGCGCGCTGCCCGGCGCGGCGGACTTCCTGCAGCGCCTGGCGGACACCGGCCGGCGGTTCCTGGTGCTGACGAACAACTCCATCTTCACCCCGCGCGACCTGGCCGCGCGCCTGGCGCGCAGCGGCATCAGCGTGCCGGAGGAGTCCATCTGGACCTCCGCCCTGGCCACCGCCGACTTCCTGGCCCGGCAGATGCCGCAGGGCTCGGCGTACGTCATCGGCGAGTCGGGGCTGACCACGGCGCTGCACGAGGCCGGGTTCATCCTCACCGACACCTCGCCGGACTACGTGGTGCTCGGCGAGACCCGGACGTACTCCTTCGAGGCCATCACCCGGGCGATCCGGCTCATCGAGGGCGGTGCGCGGTTCATCGCCACCAACCCCGACGCCACCGGCCCCTCCGCGGAGGGGCCGCTGCCGGCCACCGGGTCGGTCGCCGCGCTCATCACCCGGGCCACCGGCGCCGAACCGTACTTCGTCGGCAAGCCGAACCCGATGATGTTCCGCTCCGCCATGAACCGCATCCAGGCGCACTCGGAGACCACGGCGATGGTCGGCGACCGCATGGACACCGACGTCGTCGCCGGCATCGAGGCGGGCCTGCGCACCTACCTGGTGCTCACCGGGTCCACGCGCGCGGAGCAGGTGGAACGCTTCCCGTTCCGCCCGGACCGCGTCGTGGACTCGGTGCGCGACCTGGTGCCGCTGGTGTGAGGGGGCCTCAGCCCCCGGCGCCCAGCACGTGCGCCATGACGCGGTGCCCGCGCGCCTCGGCGGTGCGGCTCTGCCGCTCCAGGCTGCGGGCCAGCAGCAGGTGCGCGTACCCGTCGGCCGGGGCGCGGCGCACCAGCTCCCGGGCCTGCTCCTCCGCCTTGCCGAGCATCGCCGCCCCGAAGTAGGAACGGGCGAGGAGCTCACGCAGGGCGCGGTCGTCGGGGTTGCGCGCCAGCAGGGGTTCCAGGGTGGACACCGCGTCGGTGAAGCGGCGCTCGCCGAACGCGGTGCGGGCCGTCTCGAAGCTCAGGAGGTCGACCATCACTCGCTCCTCAACCCCGCGCGCCGCCGGCCGATTCCGCCGCCCGGGCGGGCCGTCCTCAAGGGCGCCGCGCCGGCGGCCGATGCGGACCGGTGTGACCTGGACAGCGCTGCGGACGGCCACCGGGGCGCTGCTGCCGCAGGGGCGCCGGCTGCCCGAGGACGTCTGGCGGCGCCGGCACCGCGTCCTGCTGGTCCTGGCCGCGGCCCAGGGGCTGTGCCTGCTGCCGCTGGGCCTGGCGCTGGGCCACCCGCTCGCCCGCGTGCTGCTCCTGGTCGCGGTGGTGCTGCTGCCGCTGCCGGTCGCGCTGCCGCCCCGGTGGAGCCGCGCCGCGACGTCGGCGGCGGCCACCGCCAGCCTGTTCGCCGCCTCGGCGGTGCTGGTGGACCTCACCGGCGGGCTCATCGAGGCGCACTTCCACTTCTTCGTCATGGTCGGCGTCGTCGCGCTCTACCAGGACTGGGTGCCCTTCGGGGTGGGGCTGGGCATCGTCGTCCTGCACCACGGGGTGCTGGGCACCCTCGTCCCGCACAGCGTCTACGCCCACCACGACGCGATGACGCACCCGTGGCGCTGGACGCTGCTGCACGCCGGCTTCATCCTCGCCGCCAGCTGCGCGCACCTGGCCTCCTGGCGGCTCAACGAGCAGCAGGGCCTGCAGGACCCCCTGACGGGCCTGGCCAACCGCATCCAGGTCGGCGAGCTCCTCCGCCGGACCCTGGCCGACGACGCGCCCGCCGCCGTCGTGCTGCTGGACCTCGACGGCTTCAAGGCCGTCAACGACGTCCGCGGCAACGCCGTCGGCGACGAGGTGCTGCGCACCACCGCCCGGCGGCTGCGCGCCGTCGCGCGGGCCGGGGACCGCGTGGCGCGCCTGGACGGCGACACCTTCGCGGTCGTGCTGACCGGCGGGCACGGCGAGAGCGCCTCCCGGGCCGCCGAGCGGTTCCTCACCGCCGTGCGCGGGCCGCTGACGGCCGGTGGCCAGGAGCTGGCCGTGCAGGCCAGCGCCGGCGTGGCCGACAGCGCCACCCTCGGCGCCGGGGAGAGCACCGGGGACGGCACCGAGCAGCTGCTGCACCACGCCGACCTCGCCCTGCAGGAGGCCAAGGCGCTCGGCGGCGACCGCGCCGTCACCTACGCGCAGGCGATGGGGCGGGCGGCGGCCCACCGCGCCCAGCTGCTGGAGGACCTGCAGGGCCTGGTGGGGCGCGGCGAGCTGGAGGTGCACTACCAGGCCACGGTGGAACTGGACGGCGGGGGGACGGAGGGTTTCGAGGCCCTGCTGCGCTGGCACCACCCGGTGCTGGGCACGGTCCCGCCGCTGGAGTTCGTGCCGCTGGCCGAGAGCAGCGGGCACGTCGTGGAGATCGGGACGTGGGTGCTGCGCACCGCCGCGCAGCAGGCCGCGCAGTGGTCGCGCCGGTGCGGGCGGCCGGTCACCATCGGGGTGAACCTCTCGGCGGTGCAGCTCGCCGGGGACGAGGTCGTCGACGTCGTCGCCGCCGCGCTGCGCGAGTCCGGCCTGCCGGCCCGCCAGCTCACCCTGGAGATCACCGAGAGCCTGCTGGTGCACGACTTCGTCGGCACCGCGGCGCGGCTGGAGAAGCTGCGCGCCCTGGGCGTGCGCATCGCCATCGACGACTTCGGCACCGGCTACTCCAGCCTGTCGTACCTGCGCCGGTTGCCGGTGGACATCGTCAAGATCGACCGGTCCTTCGTCGGCGACCTCACCGGCGGGGGCTCGGCCACCACGCTGGTCGCCAGCATCGTGGAGCTGGCCCGCAGCCTTGGCCTGGACGTCATCGCCGAGGGCGTGGAGACCGAGCAGCAGGCCGGGACGCTGCGGGCGCTGAACTGCGCCCTGGCGCAGGGGTACCTGTACGCGCGGCCGGTCAGCGCCGCTCAGGTGGTCCTGGCCGGCGCGCAGCGCAGCAGCGAGCGCAGCGCCGAGGGCACCGCGGCGGCGCACTGACCCGACCGGCTCGGGATCGACCGCCGGGGCCTCAACCGGCGCGGGCGACGCGCCGATGCTCTCGTGAACCCTTCGAGCAGCGGAGGAGCGGGGCGCGCCGGCCGGCCCGCCGGCCGTGACGACCCCGATCGGAGGCTGCGGTGGCGCTCAGCAACCGCGTGACGCTCGCCGTGTTCTTCGGCCTCGGCGGCGCCCTGCTGCTCCTGATCGCCGCCTGCCCCGTCTGGGCCGGCGTGCACCGCCCGGCGACCGCGGCGCTCGGGGTGCTCGCCTCCGCGGTGGCGGCGGGGCTGGCCCGGGCGCACCGGTTGCCGGACGCGCCGATGCACGTCCTCCTCGGCGCCGGCACGGTCGTCATCGCCCTGGCGGTGCGGGCGGTCGGCGACGGCGCCCCCGCCACGGCGGTCGCCACGTTCAGCGGCTGGGTGGTGGTCTACGGGGCGCTGTTCCTGCCGCACCTGCAGGCCGCCGCGCACTCCGTGGCCGCGCTGGCCGCCGCGTCCGCGGCCCTGGGCGCGGGCCAGCCGATCGGTTCCGCGGCGCTGCACGTGGTGCTGCTGGTCAGCATCACCGCCACCTCCGGGGCCGTCGTGGGGGTCCTGACGCGCCGTGCGCGCCTGCTGGCCACCACCGACGCGCTCACCGGGCTGCTCAACGAGGCCGGGCTGGCGCAGGTCGTCGCCCGGGACCTGGCCGGGGTGGACCAGGGCTCCCCGGGGGTGCTGGTGCTGCTGGACCTGGACCGCTTCGGGGAGCTGAACCAGGCCCTGGGCCGCGGCGGGGGCGACGAGCTGCTGCGGCAGGTGGCCCGCTCCTGCGCGCTCTGGGCAGGGCGGCACGGGACCGTCGCCCGCCTGGGCGGGGACGACTTCGCGCTGTGGTTGCCGCAGCTGCCCGCAGACCTGCGCGGGTGCTCCCCCGCCGAGGTGGTGCAGCGGGTCGTGGAGGCCGCCGAGTCGCACGGCACCGGCCCGTTCGAGGTGGCCGGCATCCGGGTCGACGTGGACGTCACCGCCGGCGCCGTCCTGGCGCCCCTGCACGGCACCGACCCCGGCACGCTGCTGCAGCGCGCCGACACCGCGCTGCACGCCGCCCGGCGCGCGGACCGCGCGGCGCTGGTGTGGGAGCCCCGCATGGAGGAGCACACCGCCGACGGCGTGCAGCTGCAGGCGCAGCTGCGCACCGCGGTGGCCGAGGGGCAGCTGCGCCTGCACTACCAGCCGCTCGTCGAGGCCCACGGCCGGCGGGTGCGGGGCGTGGAGGCGCTGGTGCGCTGGCAGCACCCCACCCGGGGCCTGCTGCCGCCGGGGGCGTTCCTGCCCGAGGCCGAGCGCACCTCGGTGATCGTCGCGCTGACCGACTGGGTGCTGGGCGAGGCCCTGGACCAGGCGGCGGCGTGGCGGCGCGAGGGGCGCGCGCTGCGGGTCTCGGTGAACCTGTCCGCCCGGCTCGTCGCCCACGACGGGCTCGTGGAGCAGGTGCGCGCGCACCTGGGACGCAGCGGCGTGCCCGCGCACCTGCTGGTGCTGGAGGTCACCGAGTCCGCGGTGACCACCCAGCCGCGGCGCGCGGCGGCCGTCCTGGCGGAGCTGCGGGCGCTGGGGGTGCGCACCGCGCTGGACGACTTCGGCACCGGCTACACCAGCCTGGCGATGCTGCAGGACCTGCCCTTCGACGAGCTGAAGGTGGACCGCCGGTTCGTCGCCGGCGCGCTGCGCGGCGGTGGGGACGAGGCGATCGTGCGCGCCGTGCTGGAGCTGGCGCACCGCCTGGGGCTGGAGGTCGTCGGTGAGGGCGTGGAGGACGAGGGCACGCGCCGGTTGCTGACCGAGCTGGGGTACGACCTGCTGCAGGGGTACCTCTTCAGCCGCCCGGTGCCGGCCGAGGAGGTGGCCGGTCTGGACTTCACCCCCGCCCCGGCGGCGGTCGCGGCGCCCGCCCCGGCCGCCGAGGTGCTGCGGGCCCGTTCCGCCGAGCGGCACGCCGAGGCCGCGGGCACGGGCGACCCGGTCCTGCAGGAGCTCACCGCGGTCGCCGCCCGCGTGGCCGACGTGCCCGTGGCCATGGTCACGCTCGTGGGCCGCGACGAGCAGCACGTGCCGGCCGCGGTGGGCCTGCCCCCGCACCGGGTGCCGCGCGAGCAGGGGTTCTGCCACCACTCCTCCGGCGAGGACCTCGTCGAGGTGCCGGACGCGGCGGTCGACGCCCGCTTCCGCGACCTGGGGTACCTCGTCCAGGGCCTGCCCGTGCGCTTCTACGCGGGGGCGCCGGTGACCGACGCGGCGGGCCGGGCGCTGGGCACGGTGTGCCTGCTGGACCACCGCCCGCGCACCCTGACCCCCGGCCAGCGCGACGTGCTGCGCGCCCTGGCCCGGGCGGCGGGGGGCCGCCTGGCGTCCCTGGCCGCGGGCACCCCCGGGGCCACCGCCGACGCCACCGGCTGAGGGCGCCTCACGCCCACCCGAGCTCGTGCAGGCGCTCGTCGTCGATGCCGAAGTGGTGGGCCACCTCGTGCACCACGGTGACGCGGACCTCCTGCACCACCTGCTCGCGGTCCTCGCACACGGCCAGGGTGGGGCGGCGGAACACCGTGATGCGGTCCGGCAGCGCACCGGCCGCCCACCACTCGCCCCGCTCGGTCAGCGGGGTGCCCTCGTACAGGCCGAGCAGGTCGGGCCCGAACCCCTCCGGCGGGTCGTCCTCGACGAGGACGACGACGTTGCTCATCGCCCGGGCGAGTTCCCGCGGGATCTCGTCGAGGGCGTCGGCGACGGCGTCCTCGAACTCCTCGCGCCCCATCTGCACCACGGCGGCAGTCTCGCAGCGCCCTCAGCAGCAGCGGGAGGAGACCGCACCGGCGCGGGCGTCGGCGCGGCGGCGCTCGAACTCCCGGCGCGTCAGCGGCGGGTGCCCGTGGGCGGCGCACTCGGCCAGGTAGCGCTCCCAGCGGGAGCGGCCGTCCACCTCCCGCAGGTACCAGCGCAGCCCGCGCACCAGGTCCCTCACCGCAGCACCTCCTCGCGCCCGCCGGCCCCGCGCTTCTCCTCCGCGGTCGGGAACAGGCCTGCGGGCTCGCGCAGCCGGGACGGCACCGCCGGCACCTCGGTGGTGGGCAGGGAACCGGCGCGCAGGGCGCGGGCCACGACGACGGCGGCGTTGACGGCCACGACGACCACCAGCAGCGCGAACACCGCCTGCAGGACCCCGTTGACGGTGGAGTTCGTGACGACCTGCTGCATCTGCCCGGCGTCCTGGGCGGCGCCGAGGAGCCGTCCGGCGTCGAGGGCCGCGCGGTAGGCGTCGGCCTGGGCGAAGTAGCCGATGGCCGGGTTGTCCGAGAACACCTTCTGCCAGCTCGCCGTCATCGTCACCACCAGGTCCCAGGCGAGCGGCACCGCCGCCACCCACGCGTAGCGGGCGCGGCCGTGCTTGACGAGCAGCGTCGTCACCAGCGTCAGCGCGATCGCCGCCAGCAACTGGTTGGCGATGCCGAACAGCGGGAACAGCTGGTTGATGCCGCCCAGGGGGTCGGTGACCCCGGCGTACAGGAAGTACCCCCAGGCGCCGACGACGACGGCGCTGGCGATGAGGTTCCCCGGCCGCCACGACAGGTCCCCGAACCGCTTCCAGACGTTGCCGACCGTGTCCTGCAGCATGAACCGGCCCACGCGGGTGCCGGCGTCGACGGCGGTGAGGATGAACAGCGCCTCGAACATGATCGCGAAGTGGTACCAGAACGCCTGCAGCCCACCGCCGAACGCGGTGTGGAAGATCTGCGAGATGCCCAGCGCCAGGGTGGGCGCACCGCCGGTGCGCGAGACGATGTCCTCCTGAACCGCCTGCGCCGTCGCGGTCAGCGTCTCCGGCGGGGTGGTGATGCCGATGCCGGCGAGGAACTGCGAGGCGGACTCGGCGGTGCCGCCGGTCGCGCCGGCCGGGGAGTTCATCGCGAAGTAGACGCCCTGGTCGATGACGGAGGCGGCGATGAGGGCGCTGATGGCGACGAAGCTCTCCATGAGCATCCCGCCGTAGCCGATGAGGCGGACCTGGCGCTCCTTGGCGATCATCTTCGGCGTCGTGCCGGAGGCGATGAGCGCGTGGAAGCCGGACAGGGCTCCGCAGGCGATGGTGATGAACACGAACGGGAACAGCGAGCCGGCGAACACCGGCCCGTTCCCCTCCCGGGCGAACGTGGTCACCGCGTCGTTGGCCAGGACGGGGCGGGCGATGAGCAGGCTGACGGCCAGCAGCACGATGACGCCGACCTTCATGAACGTCGACAGGTAGTCGCGCGGGGTCAGCAGCAACCACACCGGCAGCACCGAGGCGACGAACCCGTACACCACGAGCGCCAGCACGAGGGTCTCCTTCGACAGCGTGAGGCTGTCGGAGATCCCCAGCTGCTCGACGTAGCCGCCGCCGACGATGGCCGCCAGCAGCAGCACCACGCCGATGCCGGTGGCCTCCAGCACCCGCCCGGGGCGCAGGTAGCGCAGGTACACGCCCATGAACAGGGCGATGGGGATCGTCAGGGCGATGGAGAACACGCCCCACGGCGACTCGGCCAGGGCGTTGACGACGATGAGCGCCAGCACCGCCAGGATGATGATCATGATGGCGAACACGGCGACCAGGGCGGCGGCGCCGCCCACGGGGCCGATCTCCTCGCGCACCATCTGCCCCAGGCTCTTGCCGTCGCGGCGCATCGAGAAGAACAGCACCGTCAGGTCCTGCACCGCCCCGGCGAAGATGACGCCGACGACGATCCAGATCGTGCCGGGCAGGTACCCCATCTGCGCCGCGAGCACCGGGCCCACGAGCGGACCGGCGCCGGCGATGGCGGCGAAGTGGTGCCCGAACAGCACCCGGCGGTCGGTGACCTCGTAGTCGACGCCGTTGTGCAGGCGCTCGGCGGGCGTGGCGCGCGAGTCGTCGGCGCGCAGCACGCGGTAGGTGATGAACCGGGCGTAGAACCGGTAGGCGATGGCGTAGGAGGCCAGTGCTGCGAACAGGATCCACAGCGCGTTGACGGACTCCCCGCGCGCCAGCGCCAGGACCGTCCATGCGACCGCGCCGACGAGCGCGACGAGGGTCCAGACGACGACCGAGCGGGCGGTGGGCCGGCGGCGGGTGCCGCTGTCGTTCGGGGTGGGCACAGCGGTGGACACGACCGCCTCCTCGCGGGACGTCCGGGTGGTTGCCGCCCGATCATCACCGCGAGTGGCCCCCCTGTCACCTCGGCGCGCCCACCACCTCCGCCCCTGCGGTGATCTTGCGCGATCGAATGCTCAACCGTGCAAGATCACCGCGGGGGCGGAGGCGGAGGCGGGCCGATGAGGTGGAGGGGGTCAGGCGCGCAGGCCGGTGAGGAAGGCGTCGATCTTCACGCGCAGCTCCTCGGCGAGGCGGGACAGGCCCGTGACGTCCTGCGCCCCGCCCCAGCTGCCGCCGCCGTCCACGGCCGCGCGCACGCCGTCCACGAGGCCGTTCATCTCCGCCACCGTGGCACTGATGCCGGTGATGGCCTGCGCCGCGCCCTGCGCCTGCGCCCGGATGCTGGCCACCTGCGCCGAGACCTCCTCGGTCGCGCGGCCGGTCTGGTCGGCCAGCTCCTTGACCTCGGCCGCCACGACGGCGAAGCCGCGGCCGGCCTCACCGGCGCGGGCGGACTCGATGGTCGCGTTCAGGGCCAGCAGCCGCGTCTGCCCGGCGATGCTGTTGATGACGGAGACGACCTGCTGGATCCCCTCCGACGCCCGGGTGAGCTCCTGCACGGTGACCGACGCCTGCTCGGCCTCGGTGCTGGCCGCCGAGGCGGCCGTGGACAGCCCCTGCGCGGACGCGCTCAGCTCGGTGGAGGCGGTCGCGACCTGCTCGGCGACGCCGAGGACGTCGGCCTCGAACGTGTCGGCCAGCGCCAGCCGGGAGTCGGCGGCGGCGGCGATGCTGCGGGCGTCGCGCTGCATGCCGGCCCGACCGCCGTCGATGCTCGCCGCCGCACCGCGGTAGGCGCCGCGCAGCCCGCCGGGCAGCAGGCGGCGGTGGTAGCGGCCCTCGGCGGCGGAGCTGAGCACGGCACCGGCCTCGCGGACGAAGGCGTCGGAGACGTCCAGCGCGCGGTTGACGCCCTGGACGAGCCCGGCGAGCAGGGGGTCGTCCTCGGAACCGGGGACGCCGGCCACGCGCGCCTCGGAGTCGCCGGCGGCGGCGGCCTCGCACACGCGCGTCACCTGCTCGACCAGGGCCCGGTAGCGGGCCAGCTCGTCCGGCGCACCACCGGTGGCGCGCCCTCGGCCGAACGGGCCCCGCCTGCCGGTGCTGCTCATCTCAGGCCTCCACGTCGGGGATCAGGGACCACACGAACTCGTCGTAGTCGACGCCGCGCTCGGCGAGCCGGCCCGCCAGCAGGGCGCTGCCGGCCTCGGCCGCCGCCCGGCCGGTGCCGTGGCGGGACTCCTCGGCCAGCAGTTCGCGGTACAGGGGCTGGATCGCCTCCACGCCCGCGCGGGCGGGGCGGCGGCGGTTGGAGTGGTAGCCGACGATCTTCCCGCCCGGCCCGAAGGAGGGGGTGACGTGCGCCAGCACCCAGTAGTTCGCGCCGTCCGCGGCCAGGTTGTTGACGTAGGCGAACAGCTCCCGGCCGGCGGAGACGGTGTCCCACAGCAGCTTGAAGACGGCCCGGGGCATCTCGGGGTGCCGGATGAGGTTGTGCGGCTGTCCGACGACCTCGTGCAGCTCGTAGGCGCCGACGCGGCAGAAGACGTCGTTGGCGTACGTGATGACCCCGCGGGTGTCCGTCTTGGAGACGATGAGCTCGTCCGCCCCGAAGGTCCGCTCCTGACCCGTGGGCCGCACGGCGGCCCCCGCCGCGCGGGTCGCGCCCGTCGCGCTCACCATGGTGACTCCCTGCTCCGGCAGCTCCCGGTTCGGCTGCGCCCTCAAGGCATCGGCGTCACTGTGGGTGACTTTAGTCCTGGGCGCGTCCCCCGCACGGGGGTGGCCGCGGCCCCCGCACCGGCACCGCGCGCCGGTCGGCACCGGTCCGTGGGGGGTCCGCGGTCGTGGCAGGATCGCCCGGTGCGATTGGCTGACCAGCTCGACGGCAAGCGCCTGCTCCTGACCGGTGTCACCGGTTTCATCGGAGAGGCGCTGCTGCAGCGGATCCTCGTCGACGTGCCCGGCGCCTCGGTGCTCGCGCTGGTGCGGCCCAAGCCGGGCCAGAGCGGTGAGGACCGGATGCGCTCGCTGCTGCGCAAGAGGATCTTCGCCGCGGCCGGCGACCCCGACGACCTGCTGAAGACGCGCGTCGCCGTCCTGGAGGGCGACCTGGCGGACGTGCCGGAGCTGCCCGGCGACCTGGACGTGGTGGTGCACTGCGCCGGCGACGTCTCCTTCGACCCGCTGATCCAGGACGCCTTCACCACGAACGTGGTGGGCACGCGCAACCTCGTGGAGCGCACCCTGGCCGTCAGCAGGCCCGAGGCGCCCGTCCACTACGTGCACGTGTCCACCGCCTACGTGGGTGGCCGCCGCCGCGGCGAGGTGCCCGAGCGGGCCGTGGACCACTCCGTGGACTGGCGCACCGAGCTGGACGCCGGCCTGCGGCTGGCCGCCCGCATCGAGGAGGACTCGCGGCTGGACGCGCGGCTGCGCGGTTTCCTGCGGGCCGCCGAGCGCGACCACGGCCGCGCCGGGCCGCTGACGGTGGCCGCCGACGCCGAGCGCCGCCGCGTGGAGTGGGTGACCGAGCAGCAGAAGGCCGCCGGCAAGGAGCGCGCCCGCACCCTGGGCTGGACGGACTGCTACACCTTCACCAAGGCGATGGGCGAGCGCTTCGTGGAGGAGGTCGCCGCCCCGGCGGTGCCGACCACGATCCTGCGCCCCAGCATCGTGGAGTCGGCGCTGGTCCACCCGCACCCGGGCTGGATCGAGGGCTTCAAGATGGCCGAGCCGATCATCCTGGCGTACGGCAAGGGCGAGCTGACGGAGTTCCCCGCCGCCCCCGACTCGGTGCTGGACGTCGTGCCGATCGACCACGTCGTCAACGCGATCCTCAAGGCCGCCGCGACGCCGCCGCCGCTGTCGCAGCCGGCGTACTACCACGTCTCCTCCGGGAACCGGAACCCGATCACGTTCCGCGGCCTGTACGAGCACGTCCGGGCGTACTTCGTCGAGCACCCCTTCGACTCCTCCCCCGAGGTCATGCCGACCTGGAGCTTCCCGGGGCAGAACGCCGTGGAGCGCAAGGTCCGCACCGGCGAGCTGCTGACGGGTGCGGGCAACCGCGCGCTGATGCTGGCCCCGCGCTCGGAGCGGGTGCGCCGCGCCTCGCGCAAGCTCGACGGCGCCCGCCGGCAGGTGGAGTTCGCCCGCCGCTACATGGACCTGTACAAGGCCTACACGGAGGCGGAGCTGCGCTTCGTCGACGACAACACCCTGGCCCTGCACCGCTCGCTGGACCCGGCCGACGTGGAGCTGTGGGGCTTCGACACGGCCGTGGTGGACTGGAAGGCGTACTGGCGCGACACCCACTGCCCGAGCGTGACGGGGCAGATGCGCAAGTACGAGGAGATCCGCCGCCGCCGCAAGGCCGCCGAGGCCACCGGCGGGCCGCGCGAGCTGAAGCCGGCCGCCGAGGGCGCCGCACCGGTCCTGGCGGTGTTCGACCTGGCCGGGACGCTGCTGCCGGGCACCGTGGTGGACACCTACCTGACGCTGCGCCTGTCGCAGCTGGACGCGCCGGCGCGCGTGGCGGAGTTCGCCCGCGTGGTGCGCAACCTGCCGGGGTGGATCGCCGCCGAGCGCCGCGACCGCGGCAGCTTCCTGCGCTCGCTGTTCCGCGGCTACGCCGGTGTGGACCTCGACGCGCTCGAGGCGCACGTGGACGACGTCTTCGCCCCCCGCTTCCTGCAGCAGGTGTCCTCCGACGCCCTGCGCCGCATCCAGGCGCACCGCGACGCCGGGCACCGCACGATCCTCATGACCGGCGACGTGGGCCTGGTGACGCGCCCGCTGGCGGGGTTGTTCGACGAGGTGGTGTGCACGGGCCTGGAGGAGGAGACGGGCCCGGACGGGCGCCGGCGCGCCACCGGGTTCCTGACCTCCCCGCCCGTGGTGGGCGAGGCGCGCGCGGCGTGGCTGCGGCGCTACGCCGAGGTGGAGGGGGCGGACCTGTCCGCCAGCTACGCCTACGCCGACTCCCACCCGGACGTGCCGCTGCTGCGGGCCGTGGGCAACCCCACGGCCGTCTCGCCGGACGTGTCGCTGTTCCGGGTCGCGCGCGCGGCCCGCTGGCCGGTGGCGGACTGGGCGGCCTCGTCCCCCGGGCGGCGCCTGCGGGTGCCGCAGCAGGTGCTGGCCGGCACCGACTGACCGCCGCCCCGGCGCGGGCCGGGCGCCGCGCGGGGCCACCGGGCGGTCCCCGCGGGGCGTGGGAAGATGCGCGGGTGCGCCCGTCACGAACGCCGAACGCGCCCGGAGCCGTGCGCGAGGAGGTCCCCGGATGACGATGCTGATGGGTGAGGACGGCCCCGGCCGCCTGGTGCGGGCCTTCCCGCTGGCCCGCCGCCGCTCCGGTGGCGGCGCGTCCGGCGGGCCCGGCGGGTCGGGCGGCGGGCCGCGCAAGGTCCACCGCAACGACTGGGTGCGCTCGCGGCCGGCCTCGGCCGTGCGGGCCGGCCTGCAGCGCGCGCTGCTGACGCCCCTGATGCGCGCGGAGCTGCGCATCGACGTGCGGGGCGTGGAGGTCCTGGACGGCATCGGCGGCCCCGCCGTCATCGTGGCGAACCACTCCTCGCACCTGGACACGCCGGTGCTGCTGCACGCCCTGGGGGCGCGGCGCCGGCGCCGGGTCGCGGTGGCCGCCGCGGCGGACTACTTCTTCGACGTCTGGTGGCGCTCGGCCCCCTCGGGCCTGGTGATCGGCACCTTCCCGCTGGAGCGGCGCGGCGGGCGGGGTGCCAACGCGTCCTCGCAGCTGCTGGCCGACGGCTGGAGCCTGGTGCTCTTCCCGGAGGGCGGGCGCAGCTACACCGGGCAGATGCGCCCCTTCAAGAAGGGTGCGGCGTACCTGGCGCTGGAGGCCGGCGTGCCGGTGGTGCCGGTGGCGCTGCGCGGCACGTACGAGGCGATGCCGCCGCGGCAGAACTGGCCCTCGAAGGGGCGACCGCGCATCGGCGTGACGTTCGGGGAGCCGCTGCACGGCCGGCCGGGCGAGCGTGCGGGGGACTTCACCCCGCGCATCGAGGAGGCCGTGGCGAAGCTGCTCGCCAACAGCTGAGCAGCCCCGTCGGCGGTGACCTCGGTCACAGCAGCGGGGCCGCCGCCGCACGGCACCGCGCCCGCGAGGGCGCCGCAGGCGACGAGCCGGTGTACGTACGGCTTCGGTCTTGTTACGGTCGGCGGGTTCCCGAGGCCTTTCGGGAGCCCGACGCGAGGACACGCCGAGTCCTGCCCGCCCCGCGCCGGAACACCTGATCACCGGGCAGGAGCGGGGGACCCATGGTTCCTCGGACGCCCGCCGCGCGCGGTGGGGGTCCTCGGGGTGAAGCCGCCTCCGGGCGGCCGGGCCACCACCTTCGGCCCGAACCCGACAGCTCACCTCGCAGGCGTCGGAGGTCCCCATGTCTGCGCTGTCCTTCCGTCGTACCCGCACGTCCGCCCGCGCCCTGCGCCGGGGACTGCTCGCCACCGCCGCCGCCGGTGCGGCCGGTGCCGCGATCCTCGCCCCCGCCACCGGTGCGTCCGCCGCCCCGGTCTCCGAGTGGGACCGCCTGGCCCAGTGCGAGTCCAGCGGCAACTGGAGCATCAACACCGGCAACGGCTACTACGGCGGGCTGCAGTTCAGCCCGAGCACGTGGACCGGCTTCGGCGGCGGGCAGTACGCCGCGCGCGCCGACCAGGCCACCCGCGAGCAGCAGATCGTGGTCGCCGAGCGCGTCCTGGCCGTGCAGGGCTGGGGCGCCTGGCCCTCCTGCTCGCGCCGCCTGGGCCTGAGCGGTGCGGCCGACCCGGTCGGCGCGGAGCAGGCGCTGCTGAACCCCGCGCCCGCCCCGGCCCCGGCTCCCGCCCCTGCTCCGGCCCCCGAGCCCGTCGCCGTCGCCGCCGCCCCGGCGCCCGCCCCGGCGCCCGCCCCGGCCGCGCGCACCTACACCGTGCAGCCCGGCGACACCCTGTACCGCATCGCGGTGAACAACGGCGTGGCCGGCGGCTACGCGAACCTGTGGAACGCCAACCGCGGCGTCATCGGCGACGACCCGGCCCGCATCGAGGTCGGCATGGTGCTGACCCTGCCCTGACGGGCCCGCACTCCCGCGCCACCCCCCGCCCCCCCCCCCCCCCGCGCGGCGG
>NZ_JBJLSE010000085.1:0-17302 GCF_050871845.1 Kineococcus arenarius subsp. arenarius | reverse complement strand
CCGCCACCCCGCGGGGTGGCGGCCCTCCTGGCGTGCGACCCTCACCGGCGGGTGGGGTGGGCCCCTCAGTCGTCGGGGGCGAAGCGCGTCAGGGTCGGCGGCGCACTCAGCAGCTCCCCCAGACGGGAAGCGCCCTCGGGGGTGGCGCGCCAGGCGCGGTAGGCGTCGTCGGCCTCCAGCGATTCCCACCGCTCCAGCACCAGCACGTGCGTCTCGTCGGCGGTGTCGCGCAGGACCTCCACGCCCAGGCAGCCGGCGAAGGCGCGCGTGGCCGAGAGGGTCTCGGTGATGATCGCCGGGGCGTCGGCGAGCGCCTCGGGCTTCAAGCGCAGGTCCAGCAGTGACGTGATGTTCACGGGTCCTCCTCGTCGGGGCTGCGGGGAGGCTAGCCAGGCGGCGCGTGGAGCGCCCGCCGGGGTCAATCGGGCGGGTCGGCGTCCGCAGCGGCCTCGTCCTCGCCGATCGCCTCGCGCACGAGACGCATGACGAGGCCCGGCGGGTAGCCGCGCCGGGCAAGCACGCCGGCGAGCCGGCGCTGCCGCGCGGCGCGGTCCAGCCCGCGGCTGGCGGCCAGGGGGCGGCGCAGGAGTTCGCGCGCCGCCTGTTCCTCTGTGGCGTCGTCGACGCCTTCCAGGGCGTCGCGCGCGGTCTCCTCGTCCACGCCCTTGCGGCGCAGCTCCTGCGCCAGGGCGCGCTTGCCGCGGCTGCGCGAGCGGGAGTGCACGTACGCCTCGGCGTAGGCGCCGTCGTCGACGAGGCCGACCTCCTCGAAGCGGTCGAGGACGTCGGTGGCGACCTGCTCGGGGACGTCCTTGGCGGCCATCTTCTCCGCCAACTGGGCACGCGTGCGCGGCGCCATCGTCAGCTGGCGCAGCGCGATGGCGCGGGCGACGTCGTGCGGGTCGGCCTCCCGGTCCGGGTTCTCCTCCGGACCGGGAGGCCGCTGACCGCGCGGACCTCGACTCAGAACGTCACCGCGGGCTCGGCCTCGGCCGGGGCGTCGACGCGGGCACCGATGCCGAGCTTCTCCTTGATGCGCTTCTCGATCTCGTCGCCGAGGTCGGGGTTGTCGCGCAGGAAGGCGCGGGCGTTCTCCTTGCCCTGACCCAACTGGTCGCCCTCGTACGTGTACCAGGCGCCGGACTTGCGCACGAAGCCGTGCTCGACGCCGAGGTCGATCAGGCCGCCCTCGCGGGAGATGCCGTGGCCGTAGAGGATGTCGAACTCGGCCTGCTTGAACGGCGGGCTGACCTTGTTCTTGACGACCTTGACGCGGGTGCGGTTGCCGACGGGGTTGGTGCCGTCCTTGAGCGTCTCGATGCGGCGCACGTCCAGGCGCACCGAGGCGTAGAACTTCAGCGCCTTGCCGCCGGTCGTGGTCTCCGGCGAGCCGAACATCACGCCGATCTTCTCGCGCAGCTGGTTGATGAAGATCGCGGTGGTGCCGGAGTGGTTCAGCGCACCGGTGATCTTGCGCAGGGCCTGCGACATGAGGCGGGCCTGCAGGCCGACGTGGCTGTCGCCCATCTCGCCCTCGATCTCGGCGCGGGGCACCAGGGCCGCCACGGAGTCGATGACGATGATGTCCAGCGCCCCCGAGCGGATCAGCATGTCCGCGATCTCCAGGGCCTGCTCACCGGTGTCCGGCTGCGAGACGAGCAGCGCGTCGGTGTCCACGCCCAGCTTGGCGGCGTAGTCGGGGTCCAGCGCGTGCTCGGCGTCGATGAAGGCGGCGATGCCGCCGGCCTTCTGCGCGTTGGCGACGGCGTGCAGGGCCACGGTCGTCTTGCCGGAGGACTCCGGCCCGTAGACCTCCACGACGCGCCCGCGCGGCAGGCCGCCGATGCCCAGCGCGACGTCCAGGGAGATCGCCCCGGTGGGGATGACCTCGATGGGCGGGCGGCTCTCGTCGCCCAGACGCATGACGGAGCCCTTGCCGAACGACTTGTCGATCGCGGCCAGGGCGGATTCGAGGGCCTTCTCGCGGTCCGCAGGAGCGGGCATGTCCTCACCTCGGGTAGGGGTGGCCGACAGCTTCGGCCCGGTGTGTTCTTCCGACCCGGGGAACGCTACGACCCGCCTCCGACACGAGCCGTGCACGTGGCCCGGCGTGTGGAGGACGGGACCGGACGGCCCCCTGTGGAACACCGGCGATCCTATCCGTACAGGTGTTCGATGCCCAGCCGTGCGCCGCCCCCGGGCGGGTCGGCGCAGCCCTCGCCCCGCCGGCGGGTGACGCCGGCGCAGGGGGTGGCGCGCACCACTCGCCCCTCGTCGGAGGGGGGACCCCTGCAGTCGCGACCGCCCCACCGGGCGCGCCGGGGTCCGAGACACCGAGTGGGGTGACCGGACAGTGATCCACCGCAGCCCCGACGTCGACACCAACGACGAGGCGACCGGCCGAGCACTGCCGAGCGTGAGCGACGAACGCGGTCTCCTGGGTGCTCGCGGAGGCACCGGCCCTGCGGCTGAAGGGCGCCGCCCTGGTGGAGTTCCCCCTGCCGGGGCGCGCCGCGCCATCCCGCCGGGGCGGGTGAGCACCGACCGGGACGGCACCGCGCAGGTGCCGCTGCGACACTGGCCCCTCCCCCGCCGGGGCGGCGGGTCCACCGAGCAGCGACGGAGCGCCCGTGAGCACCCCCAGCGACACCACCGGCCGCCCGCAGGTCCTCGACGAGCGCGGGGACGCCCTGCTGCCCGACGGCGCCCGCCTGGAGCTGCTGGGCACGGGCAGCACCTGGGCCGAGGGGCCCTTGTGGCTGCCCGCCGAGCAGGCGCTCGTCGTCAGCGACATCCCCGGCGACCGCGTGCTGCGCTGGGACGAGGCCGGCGGGCTGCGGGTGGACCGCGAGCGCGCCGGCTTCCCGAACGGGCGCACCCTCGACCGCGAGGGCCGGGAGGTCTTCTGCAGCCACGGCCGGCGCTCGGTGGAGCGGCGCGAGCCCGACGGCTCCACCACCGTCCTGGCCGACTCCGTCGGCGGGGCACGCCTGAACTCCCCCAACGACGTGGTCGTCGCCTCCGACGGCGCCGTGTGGTTCACCGACCCGCCGTACGGCATCAGCGTGCCCGAGGAGGGCCACGAGGGCTTCCGCGAGTACGGCGACAACCACGTCTTCCGCCTGGACCCCGGCACGGGCGAGCTGCGGGTGGTGGTGGCGGACGTGGAGGAGCCCAACGGGCTGGCGTTCTCCCCCGACGAGTCGCTGCTGTACGTCGCCGACACGTCCGCGGCCGCCACGCCCGGCAGCGGCTCGAACCGGCTGATCCGCGTCTACGACGTGCGCCGCGGCACCCCCGGCGGGCGCGGGCCGCACGCCCGCCCCGGTGGTCCGGTGGCCAAGAACGGCCGGGTCTTCGCGACCGCGGACCGGGGCCTGGCCGACGGCTTCCGCGTCGACACCGCCGGGAACGTGTGGACCTCGAACGGCGACGCCGTCACCGTCCTCGCCCCCGACGGCACCCGGCTGCTCGAGGTGGTCGTCGGCGAGGTCGTGGCCAACCTCTGCTTCGGCGGGCCGGAGGGCACCGACGTCTTCATCGCGGCGTCCACGAGCCTGCACCGGCTGCGCACCCGCGCCACCGGCGCCGGGCTGTGGTGGCTGCGCACCTGACGCCGGCTCCTCAGCGCCTCGGGGGCCGGTCCCTGCCCAGGCGCCGCTCCGGCGGCACGTCCATCGCGTCGCACAGCGCCAGCCAGACGGCCTTGGGCTCGACCCCGGCGTCCAGGGCCTGCAGCGGGGTGCGGTCCTCCAGGGCCAGCAGGACCTGGTCGTGCGCGAGGGAGCGGCCGTAGGCGCTGCCGAACTCGTCCTCCACCAGGGTCCAGAACTCGCTGACTCGCACGCGGGCAGGGTGCCACGGCGCGCCCGGCGCGGCGACGCCGGGCGGGTGTCGGAGGCGGGTGCTGGGATGTCGGCATGTCCCCCCGCGCCGCGCGACCCGCCCCCGAGAGCACCGTCGCGCAGGGTGCCGCCCGCGGCGCGGGGCCGGACGAGCCGGCCGGGGCGGTGCCCGGCGCGGCGGAGGTGCTGGGCAGGTTCTCCGAGGCCACGCGGGCCTGGTTCACCGGCGCCTTCGAGGCGCCCACGCCGGCGCAGCTGGGCGCGTGGGACGCCGTCAGCCGCGGGCAGCACGCCCTCGTGGTGGCGCCCACCGGCTCCGGCAAGACGCTGTCGGCGTTCCTGTGGGCGCTGGACGGCCTGGCCGCCGAGCCGGTGCCGGAGGACCGCGACCTGCGCTGCCGCGTGCTGTACGTCTCGCCGCTGAAGGCCCTCGCGGTGGACGTCGAGCGCAACCTGCGCAGCCCGCTGACGGGCATCCGGCAGGCCGCCCAGCGCCTGGGCCTGCCGGTGCCGGACGTGCGGGTGGGAGTGCGCTCGGGCGACACCCCCGCCGAGGAGCGCCGCTCGTTCACCCGCACCCCGCCGGACGTGCTCATCACCACCCCCGAGTCGCTGTTCCTGCTGCTGACGTCCAAGGCGCGCGAGCAGCTGCGCGGGGTGCGCACGGTGGTCCTCGACGAGGTGCACGCGATGGCCGGCTCCAAGCGCGGCGCGCACCTGGCGCTGTCGCTGGAGCGCCTGGACGCCCTGGTCACCGCGGCCGGCGGGGAGCCGGCGCAGCGGGTGGGCCTGTCGGCGACGGTGCGTCCGGTCGGCACGGTCGCCGAGTGGGTCTCGGGCGGGCGTCCGGTCACGGTCGTGCAGCCGCCGTCCACGAAGCGCTTCGACCTGCGCGTGGTGGTCCCCGTGCCGGACATGAGCGAGCTGGACTCCTCCGGCCGCGGCCCGGCCGACGAGGACGACCTGACCGGCCAGGCCGCCGGGGACCCGCGCCGGGCGAGCATCTGGCCGCACGTGGAGGAGCGCATCGTCGACCTGGTCGCCGAGCACCGCTCCACGCTGGTGTTCGCGAACTCCCGCCGGCTGTCCGAGCGGCTGACCGCGCGGCTGAACGAGGTGTGGGACGAGCGCCTGGCCCTGGACGCCGAGGACGACGGGGCCGGCCGGGAGGGCGACGGCACCTCCGCCGGGGGCCCCGCCGCCGCGCGCCGGGCGCCGGCCGAGCTCATGGGCGCCGCCGGCGCCGCCGGGGGTGCTCCGGCGGTGCTGGCGCGCGCCCACCACGGGTCGGTCTCCAAGGAGCAGCGGGCGCTCATCGAGGAGGAGCTCAAGGCGGGCCGGCTGCCGGCGGTGGTGGCCACCTCCAGCCTGGAGCTGGGCATCGACATGGGCGCGGTGGACCTGGTGGTGCAGGTGGAGTCCCCGCCGAGCGTGGCCAGCGGCCTGCAGCGCGTCGGGCGCGCCGGGCACCAGGTCGGGGCCGTCTCGCGCGGCGTGCTGTTCCCGAAGTTCCGCGGCGACCTGCTGCAGACGGCCGTGGTCGTCGAGCGCATGCGCGACGGGCGCATCGAGGAGCTGCGGGTGCCGGCGAACCCGCTGGACGTGCTGGCCCAGCAGGTCGTGGCGATGGTCGCGATGGACGAGTGGTCCGTGCCGGAGCTGCACGAGCTGGTCAAGCGGGCCGCGCCGTTCGCCACGCTCTCGCGCCCGGTGCTGGACGCGGTGCTGGACATGCTCTCCGGGCGCTACCCCAGCGACGAGTTCGCCGAGCTGCGCCCGCGCCTGGTGTGGGACCGCGTCACCGAGACCCTCACCGGCCGCCCCGGCGCGCAGCGCCTGGCGGTCACCAGCGGCGGCACCATCCCCGACCGCGGCCTGTTCGGCGTGTTCCTCGCGAGCGGTGAGGGGCCGGGCCGGCGCGTGGGGGAGCTGGACGAGGAGATGGTCTACGAGTCCCGCGTGGGGGACGTCATCACCCTGGGCTCCTCGGCCTGGCGGGTGGAGGACATCACCCACGACCGGGTGCTGGTCACCCCCGCACCGGGCCAGCCGGGCCGGTTGCCGTTCTGGCACGGCGAGGCGCTGGGCCGCCCCGCGGAGCTGGGCCGGGCGCTGGGCGCGTTCGTGCGCGAGCTGGGCTCGCTGGACGGCGGGTACACCGGCGCCGCCGCCCGCGAACGGGTCCTGGCGTCCGGGATGGACGAGTGGGCCACCGACAACCTCGTGGCGTACCTGGCCGAGCAGCAGGAGGCCACCCGGCACGTCCCCGACGACCGCACGATCGTCGTGGAGCGCTTCCGCGACGAGCTGGGCGACTGGCGCATCTGCGTGCACTCCCCCTTCGGCGGGCAGGTGCACTCCCCGTGGGCGCTGGCGCTGGGCGCGCGGATGCGCGAGCGCTTCGGCGTGGACGTGCAGGCCATGCCCGCCGACGACGGCATCGTGCTGCGCCTGCCCGACCTGGACCTGCCGGAGGGGCAGGGCCCGGACGTGGCCGACCTCGTGGCGCTGGAGGCCGAGGAGGTCGCGGAGCTGGTGACCGCGGAGATCGGCGGCTCGGCGCTGTTCGCGGCGCGCTTCCGCGAGTGCGCCGCCCGCGCCCTGCTGCTGCCGCGCCGCCAGCCCGGCAAGCGCCAGCCGCTGTGGCAGCAGCGCCAGCGCGCCGCCTCCCTGCTGCAGGTGGCCAGCCGCTTCGCGAGCTTCCCGATCGTGCTGGAGACGGTGCGCGAGTGCCTCTCGGACGTCTTCGACGTGCGCGGCCTGGAGCAGCTGATGCGCGACCTCGCCGCCCGCACGGTGCGCGTGGTGGAGGTGGAGTCGCAGCAGCCCTCGCCGTTCGCGCGGGGCCTGATGTTCGGCTACGTCGCGCAGTTCCTCTACGAGGGCGACTCCCCGCTGGCCGAGCGCCGCGCCGCCGCCCTCGCGCTGGACCCGAGCCTGCTGGCCGAGCTGCTCGGCCGCGGCGAGGGCGCCGCCCTGCGCGACCTGCTGGACCCCGAGGCGGTGGAGCGCACCGAGGCCGAGCTGCAGCGGCTCGCGCCCACCCGCCGCTGCGCCGACGCCGAGGACGTCGCCGACCTGCTGCGGGTGCTCGGGCCGCTGACCACGGCCGAGGTGAGCGCCCGCAGCGGCCGCTCCGCGCCCGACGAGGAGCCGGTCGTGGTCCCCGTGGACCAGGTGGCGCGCTGGCTGGTCTCGCTGGAGGAGGCGCGCCGCGCCATCCGGGTGCGCATCGCCGGAGAGGAGCACTGGGCCGCGATCGAGGACGCCGGCCGGTTGCGCGACGGCCTGGGCACCCCGCTGCCGGTCGGGGTGCCGGAGGCGTTCACCGAACCCGTCGCCGACCCGCTGGGCGAGCTGCTCGGCCGGTACGCGCGCACCCGCGGGCCCTTCACGGTGGCGCAGGCCGCCGCCCGCTTCGGCATCGGGCGCGCCGTCGCCCACGACGCGCTGCGGCGCCTGCAGTCCGCCGGCCGCCTCGTCGAGGGCGAGCTGCGCCCCGGCGGCACGGGCCTGGAGGTGTGCGACGCCGACGTGCTGCGCGTGCTGCGGCGCCGGTCGCTGGCCGCGCTGCGCGCCGACGTCGAGCCCGTCGCCCCGCGCGACCTCGCCCGCTTCCTGCCCGCCTGGCAGGGCGTGGGCACGGGCCTTCGCTCGCGGCTGCGCGGCGTGGACGGGGTGCTGCGCGCCGTGGAGCAGCTCGCGGGCGCGGTCGTGCCGGCCAGCGCGCTGGAACCGCTGGTGCTGGCCTCGCGGGTGGAGGGCTACTCCCCCGCGATGCTCGACGAGCTGACCGCCGCCGGGGAGGTCGTCTGGGCCGGGCACGGCAGCCTGCCCGGCGACGACGGCTGGGTCTCCCTGCACCCGGCGGACCTGGCCCCGCTGACCCTGCCGGACCCGGCCGAGTCCGAGGTGGCCGTGGACTCCGAGCTGCACCGGGCGGTCCTGGAGGCCCTCGCCGGGGGCGGGGCGTACTTCTTCCGGGCGCTGTCCGGGGCGGTCGGCTCCGACGACGACGTCGCCCTGACCACGGCCCTGTGGGACCTGGTGTGGGCCGGGCGCCTGACCAACGACACCCTCGCGCCGTTGCGCAACCGCCTCGGCGGCGGGCGCGCGGCGCACCGCACCAAGCGGGCCGCGCCGCGCTCGCGCTACGCCCGCCACGGCACCGCGCGCCGGGCCGGCACCGGCCTGCGCGGCGCCGAGCTGCCCTCGCGCGGCGGGCCGCCCTCGGCCGCGGGCCGCTGGTCCCTGCTGCCGGAGCTGGAGGCCGACGCGACGGTGCGCGCCCACGCCGGTGCCGAGGTGCTGCTGGACCGGCACGGGGTGCTGACGCGCGGCGCGGTCGGCGCCGAGCGCGTCCCCGGGGGGTTCGCCGCCGTCTACCGCGTCCTGGCCGCCTTCGAGGAGGCCGGCCGGGCCCGGCGCGGGTACTTCGTCGAGGGTCTGGGGGCCTCGCAGTTCGCGAGCACCGGGGCGGTGGACCGCCTGCGCGACTCCGCCCGACCGCTGGGCGGGCGCAGCCCCTCCCAGCGCCGCGACGAGCGGGCCGAGGCGCGGCCAGGTGCCCTGGTGCTGGCCGCGACCGACCCGGCGAACCCGTACGGCGCCGCCCTGGGCTGGCCCGAGCGCCCGGGAGCGAGCGCCGGCGCCTCCGGGCACCGGCCCGGCCGCAAGGCGGGAGCCCTGGTGGTGCTCGTCGACGGTGAGCTCGCGCTGTACGTCGAGCGCGGCGGGCGCTCGGTGCTGTCGTGGGGCGAGGAGCCCGACGTGCTGCAGGCCGCGGCCGACGCGCTGGCCCTGGCGGTGCGCGACGGGGCGCTGGGCAAGCTGACCGTCGAGCGCGCCGACGGCGCTGAAGTGCTCACCGCCGCCTCGCCCCTGGGCGCCGCGCTGGAGTCCGCGGGCTTCCACGCCACCCCGCGCGGCCTGCGGATCCGCTCGTGAGCAGCCGCCGCCCCGGACGGTGCGTGGGCGCCCGTGCCCGAGGGTGACGTCGTCTGGCGCACCGCCCAGCGGCTGCACCGGGCGCTCGCCGGGCGGGAGGTGCTCTCCTGCGACCTGCGCTGGCCGCGCCTGGCCACCGCCGACCTGTCGGGCCGGCGCGTGCTGGAGGTCGTCAGCGCCGGCAAGCACCTGCTCACCCGGCTGGGCGCCACCGGCGGCGAGCCGGCCCTGACCCTGCACAGCCACCTGCGCATGGGGGGCTCCTGGTACGTGGAGCGCACCGGCTCGACCGGCTGCGGGCGCCGCTCGGCCTCCGGGGTGCGGGCGGTGCTGACCACCGACGAGTGGACCGCGGTGGGGCACGAGCTGGGGGTGCTCGACCTGGTGCCCACCGCCGCCGAGGCCGGCCTGGTGGGCCACCTGGGCCCGGACCTCCTCGGGCCCGGCTGGGACGCCGCCGAGGCCCGACGCCGCCTGCTGGCCGTGCCGCAGCGTCACCTCGGCGAGGCCCTGCTGGACCAGCGGGTGCTGGCCGGGGTGGGGACGTTCTACATGGCCGAGGCCTGCTTCCTGGCCGGGGTGAGCCCGTGGACCCCGGTGGGTGAGCTGCCCTCGCCGGACCGGCTCCTGACGCTGCTGCACCGCCTGCTGCACGCCAACAAGGACCGCACCGGCCAGGTCACCACCGGCGACCTGCGCCGCGGCCGGCAGAACTTCGTGCACGCCCGCTCGGGGCTGCCGTGCCTGCGCTGCGGCGGCACGGTCCGGGTGGCGGTGATCGGGCGCGCCCCGCAGGACCGCACGGCGTTCTACTGCCCGCACTGCCAGCCCGGGCCCGCCCCCACCGACGACGGCCGCGCGCAGCAGCCCCTGGGGGCCACCCGGCGCTCCCGGCCGGACCGTGCGCACGCACCCCGGCGTCACCCCGGCGTCATGTGGAGGGGCCCTCGATGACGGTCTGCTGGCAGCACGGCCGGGCACCGTGGGACGACCGCTGCGACGACTTCGGCGCGGAGCGCTACCCGGTGGCGATGTCGGTGGAGGTCGTGGACGAGGGGTGAGCGCGACCGCCGCGCCCTGCTCCCCCGCCGCTCAGGCGGCGGGGAGCAGCCGGCGCCGCAGGATCAGCTCCAGCTCCTGGGGCAGCCCGTCGAGCTCCAGGGAGAACTCCCCGCCGCGACCGGCGACGAGGTCCTCCAGCGCGGAGTCGAGGATCGCGTCGACGGCCTGGTCGACGACCTGCTTGTCGGCCGCGGGTTCCTGGGGCAGCACGGCCGGTGCCGGCTCCACGCGGGGCAGGTGCGGCGCGGTGGCCACGGCGGCCCTGGGCGAGACCTTCTTCGGCGAGCCGGGGGTGGGGACGAACCCCTCGGCCGCGTAGGGGCGGTGACCGCCCTCCTCGTCGGCGATGCGGCGGGTCACCTCGCCCAGCACGTGCGACAGCGGCACGTCCAGGGCGGTGCAGATGGAGGCCAGCAGCTCGCTGGAGGCCTCCTTCTGGCCGCGCTCGACCTCGCTGAGGTAGCCCAGCGACACGCGGGCGGTCGAGGAGACCTCGCGCAGGGTGCGCTGCTGACCGCGCCGCTCGTCGCGCAGCACGTCACCGATGGTCCGGCGGAGCACGACCATGCGACGGCCTCCCTCGGGGAGTCGAGGGGGCAGGCCTCGGAGGTCCGGTCGTCCGTTCGGCGCTCCTCGGTGGCTGCCCGTGGTGGAACCACCACCGTACCCCGCAGAGCGCGTCGAGGTCGTGGCGGGAAGGGAGTTGCGCACGTTCAGCTCAACTCCCGGCGGCCCCGGCGTGTTCCGCCCCGCGACGACCCGCGGGCGATCCACAGCGCCGGTCCCGTACCCGCTCAGGCGGCGGCGAGCAGACCGGCGAGGTCGGCCAGGACCTCCGCCACGGCCGCCTGCCGCACGCGGGCGCGCTCGCCCGCCAGCGCCAGCCGGCGGGCGGCGGCACCGCCCGGCAGCGCGTCGGCGGCGACGGCGACGAAGACCGTGCCCGCCGGGTGGCCGTCCGCCGGCCCCGGGCCGGCGACACCGGTGGTGGCCAGGCCCACGTCGGCGCCCAGGCGGGTGCGTGCACCCCGGGCCATCTGCCGGGCGACCTCGGCGTCCACGGGCCCGGTGCGCGCCAGCAGCCCGGCGTCCACCCCCAGCAGCGACGCCTTCAGCTCGGTGGCGTAGGCGACGAGCCCGCCGCGCACGACGGCGGAGGCGCCGGGCACGTCCACGAGGGCTGCGCACACCAGCCCACCGGTGAGCGACTCGGCCGTGGCGACCGTCAGCCCGGTCGCGCGCAGGGCGGCGACGACCCGCGCCGCGGCGGGCCCGCCGGTGGTCGTGGGGGTGCTCACCCGCGCAGCAGCTTCGCGCCGGCCGCGAAGTAGCCGCGGGCGCTGGTGAGGGTCAGCACCACGGCGACGAGCATCACCAGCCAGGACGGCCAGTACGTCCACCCCGGCAGCGGCAGCACGAACAGGGCCACCGCGGCGATCTGCACGACCGTCTTGACCTTGCCGCCGCGGTCCGCGGGCAGGATGGTGCCGCGGCGCACGAGGAGGAAGCGCAGCAGCGTGACCAGCACCTCGCGGGCCAGGATCAGCGCGGTCATCCACCACGGCACCCGGCCCTGCAGCGAGAGCACGACCAGCGCGCTGCCGATGAGCGCCTTGTCGGCCAGCGGGTCGGCGATCTTGCCGAAGTCGCTGACGGTGCCCCAGCGGCGGGCGAGGTGGCCGTCGTAGCGGTCGGTGATGCTGGCGGCGGCGAACACGGCCGCCGCGGCCAGCCGCCAGCGCCAGTCCCGCCCGCCGTCCTCGGCGAGGAAGACCACGAACAGCGGGACGAGCAGCAGCCGCAGCACCGTCAGCGCGTTCGGCAGGTGCGCCCGGTGGGCGGTGCGCCAGCCGCCGGAGCCGCCGGTGCGCTCGCTCACGCCGGCACGGGCGCCTCCGCGCCCACCAGCGGCTCGGCCAGGAGGTCGGCACCGGACACGCCCGTCACGCGGGCGCGCACCAGGTCGCCGACGGCCACGCGAGCGCCGGCCGGCAGGTCCAGCTCCGTCTCACCGTCCACGTCGGGGCCCTGGTGGGCGGCGCGGCCCACCACGTGCGGGTCGCCGTCCTCGTCGAGCACGGACTCCACGAGGACCTCCACGACCTCGCCGAGGCGGTCCTCGGCGCGCTGGGCCACCAGCTCCTCCACGAGGCGGCCGACGCGGTCGGCGCGGGCGGCCACGACGTCGTCGGGCAGCTTCCCGCCCAGGCCGGCGGCCTCGGTGCCGTCCTCGTCGGAGTAGCCGAACACGCCCACGACGTCCAGGCGGGCGCGCTCGAGGAAGGAGCACAGCTCGTCGACGTCGTCCTCGGTCTCGCCGGGGAAGCCGACGATGACGTTGGAGCGGATGCCGGCGAGGGGGGCGCGCCGGCGCACCTGCTCCAGCAGCGCCAGGAAGGGCTCGGTGCCGCCGAAGCGGCGCATGCGGCGCAGCACCGCGGGCGCGGAGTGCTGGAACGAGAGGTCGAAGTACGGCACGACGCCCTCGGTGCCGGTCAGCGCGTCCAGCAGGCCGGGGCGCACCTCGGCCGGCTGCAGGTAGGACACCCGCACCCGCTCGATGCCGTCGACGGCGGCGACGCGCGGCAGCAGGGCCTCCAGGGCGCGCAGGTCGCCGAGGTCCTTGCCGTAGCTGGTGGTGTTCTCGCTGACGAGGAACACCTCCTTGACGCCCTGCTCGGCCAGCCAGCGCGTCTCGGCGAGGACCTCGTCGGCCGGCCGCGAGACGAAGGAGCCGCGGAAGGCGGGGATGGCGCAGAAGGTGCAGCGCCGGTCGCACCCGGCGGCGATCTTCACGGGCGCCCACGGTCCCGCGGCCAGGCGGCGGCGCACCACGCGCGGGCCGCTGGCGGGGGCCAGGCCGGCGGGCAGGTCCGGCAGCACGACGGGTGCGGCCGCCGCCCTGGCCGCCTGGCGCTCGGCGGGCGCCAGCGGCAACAGGGTGCGCCGGTCGCGCGGCACGTGGGCGGCAGGCCGCTCGCCGTGCAGGACCGCCTCGAGGTGGCTGGACAGGTCGGCGTAGGAGTCGAAGCCGAGGACGGCGTCGGCCTCGGGCAGCGACTCGGCGAGGTCCTTGCCGTAGCGCTCGGCGAGGCAGCCCACGGCCACGACGGCGCCGGTGCGGCCGGACTGCTTCAGGTCGGCGGCGGCCAGGACGGTGTCGATGGAGTCCTTCTTGGCCTGCTCGACGAAGCCGCAGGTGTTGACCACGGCGACGTCGGCGCCGTCGGCGTCGTCGACGAGGTCCCAGCCGGCGTCGGCGAGCCGGCCCGCCAGTTCCTCGGAATCCACGTCGTTGCGGGCGCAACCGAGGGTGACGAGGGCGACGGAGCGGCGTTGCGCGGGGGTGCCTGGCACGTGCCCAGGGTACGCAGTCCGGGCGGCGCGGCCGTCCGCGCGGACGGGGGGGCTACCCGGCGCGCAGGCGGGAGGGCGGCGGGCCGGGGAAGGGCACGCGGCCCACCTCGCCGGGTGCCGGGGGGTGGCCGGCGGCGGGCCCGGGCTGGGCACCCCCCGCCCCGGCGTCCGGGGCGGCGTCCGGAGCCGCTTCCGGGGCCGCGCCCGGCGCGCCGCCCGCGGCGTCGTCGTCCGCGGTGGCGGGCCGGGCGGCCGCCACCTCCGCGTCCGGGGCGGGCGCCGGGTGCGGCTCCTCGAGCAGGGCGCGCATGGACCGGGTGGGCCGGAACCAGCCGCCGCCGGGGGGCAGCGCCGACAGGCGGGTGCGTCCCAGGGAGACCTGGAAGGCGCCGGGGACGTCCTCGAGGTCGACGAACTCGATGTGCGGGGACTCCTGCGCGTAGCCGGCGACCTCCGCGAACGAGAGCACGACGCAGCGCACGCCGGCGCGGTGCAGCTCCTCGAGGGGGCCGAGGAAGTTGCGGCCGTCGCCGCTGGCGACGACGAGGCGGCGCAGGCGGTGGGTGGCCGCTCGCTCGGCGATGTGCTGGAGCATGGCGTCGTCGACGTCGTCCTCGGGGTGCAGCTTGGGGCGGGCGAAGACGGCGTACCCGAAGCTGCGCAGCGCCTCGATCCAGCCGCGCAGCGACACCGCGGCGGTGGGCTGGACGTTGGTGAACACGCAGCCCTCCACCTCGTGGTCCCCGGCCCCGGCGAGGAACCAGCGGGCGATGGCGTCGAAGCGGGGCCGGTCGGAGGAGGCGGGGCGCGAGCCGAGGATGGCCGACAGGGTCATGTCGACGTTCGGCGCGTCCCACACGAGCAGATCGAGGTCCCGGGCGGGCTCGGCTCGGCGCGGCGACTCCATGCTTCACAAGTTACACGGAGAGTGACTAACGTGCGACGGAGGGCTCATCCTGGTGACGGCGCGTGTCGGCCGCCCCCGGGCAGGGGCCGGGGGCGGCTCAGCGCTGCGTGAGCTCCCAGGCGTCCTCGGAACCGTCCGCCTGGACCTCCTCGAGGTCCGCGCCGGCGGCGGGGTCGAGCGCCCGCGGCGGCTCCTCCCCGCGCATCAGGGCGAGGGTGGCCGGCAGGTCCTCGGGCCGCACCAGGACGTCGCGGGCCTTGGAGCCTTCGCTGGGTCCCACCACGCCGCGCGACTCCAGCAGGTCCATCAGCCGGCCGGCCTTGGCGAACCCGACCCGCAGCTTGCGCTGGAGCATCGACGTGGACCCGAACTGCGTGGTGACCACCAGCTCGGTGGCCTGCAGCAGGACGTCCAGGTCGTCACCGACCTCCTCGTCGATCTGCTTCTTCTGCGCGGGCGCCACCACGTCGTCGCGGTAGCTGGGCGCCAGCTGCGACTTCACGTGCGAGACGACGGCCTCGATCTCGCTCTCGGTGACCCAGGCCCCCTGCACGCGCATCGGCTTGGAGGCGCCCATCGGCAGGAAGAGCGCATCGCCCTGCCCCACGAGCTTCTCGGCGCCCGGCTGGTCGAGCACGACCCGCGAGTCCGCCAGCGAGGAGGTCGCGAACGCCAGGCGGCTGGGCACGTTGGCCTTGATGAGGCCGGTGACGACGTCCACCGAGGGGCGCTGCGTGGCCAGGACCAGGTGGATGCCCGCGGCGCGCGCCAGCTGGGTGATGCGCTGGATGGAGGCTTCCACGTCGCGGGGGGCGACCATCATGAGGTCGGCGAGCTCGTCGACGATGACCAGCAGGTACGGGTAGGGCTGGAGCACCCGCTGCGAGCCCTCCGGGGGCTTGACCTTGCCCGCGCGCACGGCCTTGTTGAAGTCGTCGATGTGCTTGAACCCGAAGGCGGCGAGGTCGTCGTAGCGCAGGTCCATCTCGCGCACGACCCACTCCAGGGCCTCGGCGGCCTTCTTGGGGTTGGTGATGATCGGCGTGATGAGGTGCGGGATGCCCTCGTAGATCGTCAGCTCCACGCGCTTGGGGTCCACCAGGACCATGCGCACCTCGTCGGGCGTGGCCCGCATGAGGATGGAGGTGATCATCGAGTTGACGAAGCTCGACTTGCCGGCCCCGGTGGCGCCCGCGACCAGCAGGTGCGGCATCTTCGCGAGGTTGGCGATCACGAAGCCGCCCTCGACGTCCTTGCCCACGCCCATGACCATCGGGTGCTCGCTGCGGGTGGCCACCTGGCTGCGCAGCACGTCGCCCAGCGAGACGGTCTCGCGGTCCGTGTTGGGGATCTCGATGCCGATGGCGGACTTGCCCGGGATCGGCGAGAGGATCCGCACGTCGGCGCTGGCCACGGCGTAGGCGATGTTCTTGGACAGCTGCGTGACGCGCTCGACCTTGGTGCCGGCGCCCAGCTCGACCTCGTACCGGGTGACGGTCGGGCCGCGGGAGAAGCCGGTGACGCGCGCGTCGATGTCGAACTGGTCCAGCACCCCCGACAGCGCCTCCACGACGCGGTCGTTGGCGGCGCTGCGCTCCTTCGGCGGCGTACCGGGGTTGAGGCTGGACGCCTCCGGCAGGGCGTAGGTGACGTCACCGGCCAGGGCGAGCTGCTCGATGCGCGGGGGCATCGGCGTGTGCGGCGGCGCGGGCAGGTCCTTGGGCTTGGCGGCGGGCACGGCCGCGGCGTCGACCGCGGGCGCGGCGGCCACCGGCGCGGGGGCCGCGGGGCGGCGCTCCCCCGGGCGCGGGGCACGGCCACCGGCCGGCGCCCCGGCGTCGGGCTCGGAGCCGGGGCCCGTCCCGTCCGTGGCGACGGCCTGCTCGAAGGCCTCGTCGCCGACGCGGGCCTCCAGCTCGCGGGCCTCGCGCTGGCGCTCCCGGCGGCTCTTGCGCGGCTCGGCGGCACCCTGCTCGTCCGGCGCCGCCCCGCCCTGCGCGGCGGCGCGGGCGCGGGCCAGGGCGGAGGCGGGCAGGTCCTTGCGGCGGCCGGTGGCGGAGGTGCGGGCCCCGCCGCGCTCCTCGGCGGCCGGGTGGGGGTGGTGCGTCAGGCGCTCGTACACCTCGCGCAGCCGCGCGGGGATGGCGTGCACCGGGGTGGCGGTGACGACGAGCAGGCCGAAGAACCCCAGCAGCAGCAGCAGCGGCACGGTGACCCAGTTCGTCAGCGCCGTGGACAGCGGTCCGGCGACGAGGAAGCCGACCATCCCGCCGGCCTCGGTGACGACGTCGGCGCCGGCCGGGCCCGTGGGCGAGGGCGCGTCGGCGGCCAGGTGCACCAGCCCCGCCGCCGACAGGGTCAGGGCGGTGGTGCCCACGACGGCGCGGGTGGTGGTCCGGGTCCGGTCGGGGTGGCGCAGCAGGTGCACGGCCAGGCCCAGCAGCGCCACGGGCAGGGCGAGGGCGACCTCGCCGAAGGTGCCGGCGGCGACGGTGTGGATCACCTCGCCGGCGCGCCCGGGCAGCCCCCACCACTCGCGGGCGGCGACGACGAGCGCCAGCCCGAGCAGCGCCAGCCCGGCACCGTCGCGGCGCAGCTCGGGGTCCAGGTCGCGCGCGCCGCTGCCGACGCGCCGGGCGGCGCCGCCGACGACGTGGGCGCAGCCCATCCAGAGCGCGGAGACGGCCCGCACCGGCCAGCTGGGGCCGCTGCGCGCGGGAGCCGGGCGCTTGGCGGGGGCCCGGCCGGCGGCCGGGCGGGCGCCGGCGCGGCCACCGGAGCCGGACGCCCGGGCGGGCGCCTTCGCGGGCGTCTTCGCGGTCCCGGCCTTGGCCACCGTCGAGGTCCCTCCCTTGGCGGAGCGCGCGGACGTGCTGCGCGCGGCGGAGCGGGCGGCGGGCGGACGGGCACCGCTCCCCCTGGTCGCCCGCTCCGGCGCGGTGGTGCGTGCGTTGGTGCGGGGGGCCATGCGCCTCACCGTACCGAGGTGCGCGCGCTCGGGCCGGGCGGCGCGCCCGCACCGCGCGGGCACCGGGTGCCGGGCACCGCGACCGGCGCCGCGGGACGCGACACGCCGCAGCGCGGTGGTGACGGGCGGTGAGCTGGCCAGACTGTGCCCCGTGGTCGCCCCCTCCCCCTCCCCCTCCCCCGCCCCCCCCCCCCCCCCCGCCCGCGTCGTGGGGGT